>NZ_JBEZJL010000010.1:0-181444 GCF_040651755.1 Actinomadura sp. NPDC048394
TCACGGCCGCCCTGCGGGGGGGGGGGGCCGCTGGGCGCGGCGCGGGGCGGGGCGGGGGGGGTACATCCGGCGGGGGGCCGCGAAGGTCGGGACGGGGTTAAGTCGACAGGATGGAGACGGCGGCGACGCCCGGCGCGCCGTACAGCTGGGCGAGGCCGACCCGCGGCTCCCCGGCGACCTGCCGCTCGCCCGCCCGGCCGCGCATCTGCAGCACCAGCTCGCGGACCTGCCGCAGGCCGGAGGCGCCGACCGGCTCGCCGTTGGCGATCAGGCCGCCGTCGGTGTTGACCGGGAGCCTGCCGCCCGGCGCGGTGGCGCCCGAGGCGATGAGCGCGTTCTGCTCGCCGTCCCGGCAGAGCCCGACCTCGGCCATGTGGATGACCTCGGCGCCGGCGTCGGTGTCCTGGAGCTGGGCGATCTGGACGTCCTCCGGGCCGATGCCGGCCGCCTCGTACGCGGCCTCGGCGGCGTCGACGGTCGGCGCCGGGACGTGGTCGGCCGCCACCGAGGCGGAGGGCGTGTGCACCTCGAACGCGCCGAACCGCCGGGTGCGGGTGACGACGCTGCGCAGGTAGATCGGCTTGTCGGTGTAGCGGTGCGCCACGTCCGCGCTGCAGACCACCAGCGCCGCCGCGCCCTCGTTGGGGCTGCAGAACATGTACTGGGTCAGCGGGTAGTTCAGCATCCGCGATCCGAGGATCTGCTCCGGCGACAGCGGCTTGCGCCGGTGCGCGTTGGGGTTCAGCTCGCCGTTGCGGTAGTTCTTCGCGGCGACCTCGGCGAGGGTCCGGTGCGTGATGCCGTGGTCGTGCATGTAGCGGTTGATCTTCATGCCGAAGAACTTGGTGGTGAGGAACAGGCCCATCTCCCCGTACCACGACGGGCAGCCGTACTCGCGCGGGTCGGCGGTGAACGCGCCCGACTCGTGCTTGTCCATGCCCAGGACGAGGCCGATCTCGTGCTGCCCGAGACGGATCGTCTGCGCGGCCAGGGCCAGCGCGCTGCCGGCGGTCGCGCAGCCGTTGTAGACGTTGGTGAACTGCACGCCGGTCAGCCCGAGCTCGGCGACGACGGCGTCCGGCTGGTCGACCTCGTAGCTGCCGCCGACCGCGAACTGCACGTCCGTCCACTTCAGGCCCGCGTCGGCGAGGGCGTCGCGGGCCGCCTCGGCGCCCATCGCCAGGGCCGGCTTGCCGGGGAAGCGGCCGAACCGGTGGATCCCCGCTCCGATGATCGCGACGTCAGGCATGCTCGGCCCCTTCCGGACTGAACGCGAAGGTGATGATCTCCCGGCCGTCCTCGTCGGTCCGGAACGGCAGCGTGACCAGCCGCATCGGCATGCCGAACTCCAGGTCGTCCTGCGCGCAGCCGGTGAGGAGGGTCTCGACGCGCAGCTCGCCGGGCAGCTCGACCACGCCCACCAGCCAGGGCTCGAACGGGTCGGTGCCGGCGAACTCGCCGCGGAACGGCGCCTTGGGCGGGAAGCCCTGGGACGTCCACGTCCACAGCGTTCCCGAACGGCTCAGCAGCGCGCGCTCCACGGCGGCCGCGCCGCACCGCGCGCAGCCGGCGCGCAGCGGGAACACGTGCGTCCCGCACTCCGCGCACCTGCCGCCGATCAGCCGGGGCTCGTCGGCGGGCCAGGTGAACAGGTCGTCGGCGATGGGGACCGGTGCCATCTCATCTCCTTGCCTCCCCGCGCGCCGCGCGTCCGGGGCTCGCGTGCCCGGTCATCCTATACTGACGTCGACGTCAAATAAAGGTCGAGGTGCCTGATGCCCCGCCGCATGCACGCGGCGCTCGAGACTCTTGACATTATCGACGTCGAAGTCATAACTAGCCTCATACGAGCGAAAGGACGGGACGTGCCATGTCGAACGGTGACGGGGTCCTCGCCGCGGTGACCAGGCTGCAGGCCGACTACGCGCGGTACGTCGACGGAGGCCAGGCGATGGCGTGGAGCGCGCTCTACGGCTCGCGCGGCGTGCTGACACTCTCCGACGGCCGGGAGGTCGGCGGCGCGGACGACCTGGCCGCGTTCGCTGCGCGGGCGCCGCAGGGCGTCCACCTCCAGGGCGTGCCCAGCATCGAGGAGCGCGACGACGGCGACATCGAGTCGGTGGCGCCCTTCCTGTTCGTCAACGCCGAGAACGGCTCCATGATCGCCGGCACTTACCGCGACCGCATGACCTGGGAGGACGGCCGCCTGGTGTTCGCGAAGCGGCACATCGACATGAAGCGGTCCCTGTAGCGCGGGTACGGCATCATGGTTCCGACGTCGAGTTCATCGTTTTGGAGGACCGGGATGGATCCAGAGCCTCGTTCCGCGAAGGGCCGCCGGACGCGGGCGCGCCTGGTCGAGGCGGGCAAGACCGTGTTCGAGCGCGACGGCTTCCTCCAGGCGCGGATCACCGACATCGCCACCGAGGCCGGCGTCTCGCACGGGTCGTTCTACCACTACTTCGACTCCAAGGAATCGCTCTTCCGGGAGATCGCCGAGGAGGTCGAGGTCCGCCTGGTCTCGATGGACGACATCCCGCAGGCCGACGACGCCGGCCCGATCGAGCGCATCCGCGCCGCCAACAAGGCCTACCTGTCCGCGTACCGGAAGGAGGCCCCGATCATGCGGGTGATCGAGGAGGTCAGCCGGTACGACGAGGACGTCCGCAAGGTGCGGTCCAAGCGCGACGACTACCTGGCGGCCCGCCTGGAGTCGGCGATCAAGCGGCTGCAGGCGGACGGGCTGGCGGACAAGCGGATCGACGAGCGGTACGCCGCCACGGCGCTCGGCGGCATGGTCGCCAAGTTCGCCGAGATGATGTTCATCGGTGGCGCGCGCTTCGCCATGAACGAGGCGGTCGAGCAGCTCACGCTGCTGTGGGCCAACGCGCTCGGCCTCAGCCCGGACGCCGACAGCAGGCCCCGCCCCAGGAGCGGGAAGCCCGCCAAGGCCGCGAAGGCCTGACCGCTCCCGCTCCCGGCATCGCTCCCACTCCCGGCATCATTGCCGCTCCCGAGGGGGAGCGGGCTGTCAGTCCCGCACCCGCTCGAACACCGCGGCGATGCCCTGGCCGCCGCCGATGCAGAGGGTCTCCAGGCCGTACCGCGCGTCGCGGCGCTCCATCTCGCGCAGGAGCGTCGCCACGATCCGGGCGCCGGTCGCGCCGACCGGATGGCCGAGCGAGATGCCCGAGCCGTTGACGTTGAGCCGCTCGAAGTCGGCCGGGGCGAAGTCCCACTCCCGCGTCACCGCAAGGGCCTGCGCCGCGAACGCCTCGTTCAGCTCGATGAGGTCCATGTCGGCCAGCGTGAGGCCCGCCGCGTCGAGGGCCCTGCGCGTCGCCGGCACCGGCCCGATGCCCATGAGGTGGGGCGGGACCCCTGCCGTCGCGGTCGACACCACGCGCGCGAGCGGCCGCAGCCCGTGCTCGGCCGCGAACTCGGGGGTCGTGACCAGGCAGGCGGCGGCGCCGTCGTTCTGCCCGCTGGCGTTGCCCGCCGTGACCGTCGCCTCGGCGTCGTCCCTCCCCATGACGGGGCGCAGGGCGGCCAGCTTCTCGAGGGAGACGTCGCGGCGCGGGTGCTCGTCGGTGTCGACGACCGTGTCCCCCTTCCCGCCGCTCACCGTGACCGGGACGATCTCCTCGGCGAACGCGCCGCGGTCCTGGGCGTCCAGCGCCCGGCGGTGCGATTCGCAGGCCAACCTGTCCTGCTCCTCGCGGCCGATCTTGTACTCGCGGCGCAGGTTCTCGGCCGTCTCCAGCATCCCGCCGGGGACGGGGTGATTCCGGCCGCCCGCGGTCGTCCGCCCGCGCGTCAGGGTGTCGGTCAGCGTGATGTCCCCGGCCCGCGACCCCCAGCGCGCCGTCAGCGAGTAGTGCGGGGCCTGCGACATGTTCTCGGCGCCGCCCGCGATGATCGCCTGGGCCGCGCCGGAGCGCACCATCGCCGCCGCGTACACCACGGCCTGCAGGCCGGACCCGCAGCGCCGGTCGATCTGGACGCCGGACACGGTCGCCGGCAGGCCCGCGTCGAGCGCGATGACCCGCCCGATCGCGGGTGCCTCGGCGGTGCCGTAGCAGTGCCCGAACACGACGTCGTCGACGAGCGTGCCGTCCAGCCCGCTCCGCTCGATCAGCGCCCGGACCACCGCCACACCCAGGTCCTGGACGGGGACCGTCCGCAGGGCGCCGCCGAACCGGCCTATCGGGGTCCGCAGCGGCTGGCAGATCACGGCCTCGTTCATGACTCTCCTGACTGGTCGTGGGCCGGCCGCGGTCGCACCGCGCCGGCCCTGCGGAGTTCGTCCTGCGCTTCGGGGGTGAAGCCCAGGTCGGTGAGGATCGCGGCGGTGTGCTCGCCGAGGGCGGGGACGTCCTCCAGCGGCGTGGTCCACGCGGGGGTGATGACGGGCGGGAGCAGGGACGCCAGCGGCCCCACCGGCGACCCGACCTCGCGCCAGCGGCCGCGCGCGGTGAGCTGCGGGTGGTCGACGACCTCGGTGACCCGGTTGAACTCGGCGTTCCCGATGCCGGCCGCGTCGGCGCGCGCGCAGATCTCGGCGAGGTCGAGGGTGGACGCCCAGGCGCCGACGGCCTCGTCGAGCCTGCCGCGCTGCGCGCAGCGCTGCGGGGTGGTGGCGAGGGACGGGTCGTCGGCGAGGTCCGGGCGGCCGATGAGGTCGCGGGCCAGGCGCTGCCATTCCGCGTCGTTGGTGGTCCCGAGGACGACGGTGCGCCCGTCCTTGGTCGGGTAGGCGTTGTACGGAGCGACGATGGGGGAGGACATGCCGATCGGCGCCCGCTCCTCGCCGGTGTAGCGGGCGTACAGCAGGGCGAACCCGAGGAAGTCGGCCGCGGTGTCGAACATGCTCACCTGCAGGGCGGCGCCGGCGCCCGTGCGGGCGCGCGCGAGCAGCGCGGCCATGATGCCGGCCGCGGCCTGCATCGCGGTTCCGATGTCGGCGATGGGGATGCCCGGCTTGGCGGGCGCGTCGGCCTGGCCGGTCGCGGCGCACGAGCCGCTCTCGGCCTGGACGAGCAGGTCGTAGGCGCGGCGGTGGTCGAGCGGCCCGCCGGTGCCGTAGCCGGAGATGTCGACGGCCACCAGCGACGGGTACCGCGCGACGAGCGTCGCCGCGTCCAGCCCGAGCCGGCGGGCGGAGCCGGGCGCGAGGTTCTGCACGACGACGTCGGCGCGTTCGAGCAGCCGGTCGAGGACGGGCCTGGCCTCAGGGCGCTTGCAGTCCAGTGCCAGGGACCGCTTGTTGCGGTTCAGCCAGACGAAGTAGGTCGCCATGCCGTCGGCGGCGTCGTCGAACCACCGGGTGAGGTCGCCCGTGCGCGGGTGCTCGACCTTGACGACGTCCGCGCCGAGGTCGGCGAGCATGCGCGTGCAGTAGGGCGCCGACACCGCCTGCTCGAAGCTCACCACGACCGTGCCGGCGAGAGGCAGGGCCGGCGGCGGGGGCTGGGTGGCTGGCCTGTCGGGCATGGAGCTCCTCCGTCGGTGGTGCGGTCGCCCGGTCCGGGTCCGGCCGCGTCCGGTCAGTCTAACTTTGACGTCGATGTCGATCTACTCCGCGCCGTCCGCGGTGTCCGGGCGGGCGGCCCATTGACCCCGGCGACGGCGCCATTATAATTTCGACGTCTATGTCAAATCATTTGGGCGAGGCCCTGCCGACGGGCACCGCGCACCTGCTCGCCGCGCGGGCCGGCGGCGTGCTGACGCTCACGCTGAACCGTCCGGAGGTCCGCAACGCGTTCTCGCGGGAGATGCTCGACGGCCTCGCCGCGATGCTGGACTTCGCCGCCGCTTCGGACGACGTCCGCGCCGTGGTGATCGCCGGGGCCGGCGGCGCCTTCTGTGCGGGCGGCGACCTCGCCAAGCTCGCGGCGGGGGAGAGCATCTTCGGCCCCGCCGCCGACCCGGGCGAGCGGCTGGGCGCCCAGAAGGCGCTGCAGCGCGCGACGGTCGTCCGGCTCCGGGAGCTGGCGAAGCCGTCCGTCGCGCTCGTCGAGGGCGCGGCCGTCGGCGCCGGACTCGGCCTCGCGCTCGCCTGCGACCTGCGCTACGCCGGCGCCTCCGCGACGCTGCGCACGGGCTTCGGCAGGATCGGGCTGGCCGGCGACTTCGGCTGCACCTGGCAGCTGACCCGCCTGCTCGGCGCCTCGCGGGCACTGGAACTGCTCTACCTCTCGCCGCCGCTGAGCGCCGCCCGCGCGCAGGAGCTCGGCCTCGTCAACGAGGCCGTCCCCGACGACGAGCTGGCCGATCACGTCTCCAGGACGGCCGCACGGCTGGCCGCCCTCTCACCGGACGCGGTCCGGGCCATGAAGGAGCACGTGGCCCGCGCCCACGACCACGACCTCGCGGACTGCGCGGACGCGGAGGCCGCATGGCACGTCCGGCTCCTGGAGTCCGCCGCCCACCGCGACGCCGTCCGCGCGATCGCGCACGGCCGCCCCCGCGCCGCGCGCACCTCCTCCGACCCCCAGAACTCAGGAGCGAAACGACCATGACGAACCTCGACGGCCGCGTCGCGCTGGTGACCGGCGCGGCCCGCGGCATCGGAGCGGAGATCGCCCGGACCTACGCCCGTGCCGGAGCCCGCGTCGGCGTCCTCGACCTCAAGGAGGTCCTGACCGGGGACACCGTCTCCGCGATCAGAAACGCGGGCGGGCAGGCCGTCGGCCTCGGCGCGGACGTCTCCGACGCCGAGCAGGTCGACCGGGCCGTGCGGCGGCTCGCCGACGAGTTCGGCGGCCTCGACATCGTGGTCAACAACGCGGGCGTCACCCGCGACAACCTGCTGTTCAAGATGACCGAGGACGACTGGGACACCGTGGTGGCCGTGCACATGCGCGGGGTGTTCCTGGTGACCCGGGCCGCGCAGCGGATCATGGTCGAGCGGCGCTACGGGCGCGTGATCAACATCTCCTCGACCTCCGCGCTGGGCAACCGGGGCCAGGCGAACTACTCCGCGGCCAAGGCGGGGATCCAGGGCTTCACGCGGACGACCGCGATCGAGCTCGGCCCGTTCGGCATCACCGTCAACTCGATCGGGCCCGGCTACGTCGACACGGAGATGACCCGGGCGACCGCCGAGCGGCTCGGCGTCGCGGTGGACCAGCGGCTGGCGGAGGTGGCGGCGACCCTGCCGATGCGGCGCGTCGGCAAGCCCGCCGACATCGCGAACGCCGCCCTGTTCCTCGCCTCCGAGGACTCCGGGTTCGTGACCGGCCAGGTCCTCTACGTCGACGGCGGGCGCTCGGTGCGCTGAGGTGGAAGAACCGATCGAGGAGTTCGCATGAGCCAGGACACCGCCCCCGACGCCACGACCACCGAGGAAGCGCTCACCGACGACGAACTGCGCGCGGCCGTCCGTGAGGTCGCCGAGCGGTTCGACGACGCGTACTGGGCCGAGGTCGATCAGGAGACCAGGTTCCCCTGGGAGTTCTACAAGGCGTTCGCCGAGGCCGGCTGGCTCGGCATCGCCATACCCCGCAAGTACGGCGGCGCGGGCATGGGCATCTCGGCGGCCTCGTCGATGATGTACGAGATCGCCGCGTCCGGGGCGGGCATGAACGGCTGCAGCCCGTTCCACCTCACGATCTTCGGCCTCAACCTGGTCGCGCGGCACGGCGGCGACCGGCTGTGCCGCGAGCTGCTCCCCGACGCCGCGACCGGCGATCTGCACGTCTGCTTCGCCATCACCGAACCGGACGCCGGGTCCGACACCAGCCGCATCCGAACCTTCGCCCGCCGGGACGGCTCCGACTACGTGATCAACGGCCGGAAGGTCTGGATCACCAAGGCGGCGCAGTCGCAGAAGGCCGTGCTGCTGGCGCGCACGAGCGAGCCGCGCGAGGGCAAGCGGCGGACCGACGGGCTGTCGATGTTCGTCGTCGACCTGACCGGCGGCGAGGTGGAGATGCGGGCGATCCCGAAGATGGGCCGCAACGCGGTCTCCTCCTACGAGCTGTTCATGGACGACTTCCGCGTCCCCGGATCGGCGCTGGTCGGGGAGGAGGGGCGCGGGTTCACCTACCTGCTGGACGGCATCAACCCCGAGCGGATCCTGCTCGCGCACGAGTCGCTCGGCATCGGGCGGGCGGCGCTGCGCCGGGCGGTGCGGTACGCGGGGGAGCGGGTGGTGTTCGGCCGCCCGATCGGCCAGAACCAGGGGATCGCGTTCCCGCTCGCCGAGGCGTCGATGCGCCTGGACGCGGCGGAGCTGGCGGCGCGGCACGCCGCCGCCCGCTACGACGCCGGCGAACCGTGCGGCAAGGAGGCGAACACGGCGAAGTACCTGTGCGCCGACGCGGCGTTCGCCGCCGCCGACGCGGCCGTCCAGACGCACGGCGGTTTCGGGTACGCACGCGAGTACCACGTCGAGCGCTACTTCCGGGAGTCCCGCCTGATGCGGATCGCCCCGGTCAGCCAGGAGATGGTGCTCAACTACATCAGCGAGCACGTCCTCGGCCTGCCCAAGTCCTACTGAGCGAACTACCGGGCGCGAGAGGGAGGACGCATGCGCATCGCCGTTCATTCGGGGCTCACCATGCGCGGGACGATCGAGGGCGTCGTCGGCGAGGTCCGCAGGGTCGCGGAGTTCGGCCTCGCCGGCTACTGGGCGCCGATGCTCACCGGGCACGACACGCTCACCGCGTTCGCGGTCGCGGGCCGCGAGGTGCCGGGCGTGGAGCTGGGGACGGCGGTGGTTCCCATGCCCCTGCGTCCGCCGTTCGCGCTCGCCCAGCAGGTGGCGACCGTCCAGGAAGTGCTGAAGGGCCGGCTGGCGCTCGGCGTGGGCCCGTCGCACGAGGCGCTGGTCAGGGACGCGTTCGGGCTGGAGTGGACGCCGCCGATCGCGGCGACGCGCTGGTACGTCGAGCAGCTGTCGGCCGTCATGGCCGGCCGGGACGGCCGCGGCGTCGCCGTCGCCGGAGACCCGACGCCGATCCTGCTGGGCGCCGTCAACCCGGCGATGGCCGCGCTCGCGGCGGAGGTGGCGGCGGGCGTGGTCACCTGGTCCGCAGGGCCACGGACGATCGCCGAGGTGATCCGGCCCGCGCTGCGCGCACGGTCGGACGGCTCGCCGTTCCGGGTCGTGGCCGCCCTCCCGGTCGCCGTGACCGGCGACGTCGCGGGCACGCGCGAGCACATCGACCGCAGGCTGGGCGCCAACGACCGCTTCCCCTCCTACCGCAAGGTGCTGCGCCGCGAGGGCGTGGACGGGGTGGCGGCCCTCGCGATCGTCGGCTCGCCCGACGAGGTCGGCCGGCACCTCGACGCGTTCGCCGAGAGCGGCGTCACCGACTTCGCGGCGCACGTGCTCGCCGCGAGCGAGGCGGACGCCGAGCGCACGTGGGAGTTCCTCGCCGCCCGGGCCGCGGCGCGGCAACAGTATTGACGTTGACGTCGAAATATACTTCGATGGCGGCGAGGGCGGCGGGCGGTGCCCCGCCGCCGTCAGGCCTCCCGGAAGGCGGTGCGGTGACCACAGGCTCTGTTGTCGACGGCTGGGGCGTGCGGACGGTCCCCGCCGAGCTGGCCCGGCGCTACCGCGCGGAAGGGTGGTGGACGGACGGCTCGCTCGGCTCGATGGTGGCCGAGGGGCTCGGCCGGGCTCCCGGGCTGCCGTTCCGGGTGCGGTCCAGGGTCCGGCCCTGGAACGGCACGTTCGCCGAGGTGGACCGTGCCAGCCGCTCCTTCGCCCGCGCCCTGCTGGACTGGGGCGTCGGCCCGGGCTCGGTCGTCGTGGTGCAGATGCCGAACTGGGTCGAGGCCGCCGTCACGTTCTGGGCCGCCGCGTACGTCGGGGCGATCGTGGTCCCGGTGGTGCACTTCTACGGGCCGAGGGAGGTCGGCCACATCCTCGACGAGACCCGTCCCGCGGTGATCGTCACGCCCGACCGCTTCGGCCGCACCGATCACCTGGAGCAGTACGCGGAGCTGCTCGCCGGACGGGACGAGGAGCCGCTGTGGCTGGTGGTGGGCGACCGTCCCGAGGCGGAGCTGCCAGCGGCGGCCACGCCGTTCCACCTGATGCTGCGGGCGCGCCCGATCGAGGAGCCGGAGCGGGTCGAGCCGGAGACGCCGGCGATCGTGGGCTTCACGTCCGGGACGACCCTCGATCCGAAGGGGGTCGTGCACAGCCACCAGACGATCGCCTGGGAGGCGCGCCAGTGCGACCGCTTCTACGCCAGGGGCGGGCCGCCGACGCTGGTCGGCACCCCGGTCGGCCACTTCATGGGCATGATCAACGCGTTCCTGGTGCCGCTGCTGCGGTCCGAGCCGGTGCATCTGATCGACGTGTGGGAACCGGCCGAGGTGCTGGCGGCGATGGCGGAGGAGCGCATCGGCGTCGCCGGCGGCCCGCCCTACTTCCTGACGAGCCTGCTGGACCACCCCGGCTTCACGCCCGAGCACCTCGCGCTGATCCCGCACATGGGCCTCGGCGGCGCGCCGGTGCCGGACGCCTTCACCGAGCGCGCCACGCGGGAGGGCATCGCGGTCTACCGCTCGTACGGGAGCACCGAGCACCCCTCGGTCACAGCGAGCCTGCTGACCGACCCGCCGGACAAGCGGCTGCGCACCGACGGCCGCGCGCTGCCGGGCGCGGAGTTCCGCCTGGACGACGACGGCGAGATCCTCACCCGCGGCGCCGACTGCTTCATCGGCTACACCGACCCCGCGCTCACCGCCCGCGCGTTCGACGCCGGCGGCTGGTACCGCACCGGCGACATGGGCGAGGTCGACGCCGACGGCTACCTCACGATCACCGACCGGGTCGCCGACGTCATCATCCGCGGGGGCGAGAACATCAGCGCCCAGGAGGTCGAGTCGCTGCTGCTCACGCTGGAGCGGATCGCCGAGGTCAGCGTCGTCGCCGAACCGGACGCCCGGCTGGGCGAGCACGCCACCGCGGTGATCCGCCCGCGCGACCCGGCGATCCCGGTGTCGCTGGACGACGTCCGGGCCCATCTCGCCGCGGCCGGGCTCGCCCGGCAGAAGTGGCCGGAGTCGGTGCACCTCGTCGCGGACTTCCCGCGCACGGCCACCGGCAAGATCCAGAAGTTCCGCCTGCGCGAGCAGGTGCGCGCCGGGTCGTTGCGGGACGCCCTGTAAGGCAGGCCGCGGCGTCCGGCGCGCGCTGGACGCCTTAGGAGGAGGGAGAAGCCCGATGGAGCCGTCGGGTTACACCGACCGGCCGGACTACCGCGTGGACGTGCGCCGCAAGCGCAACCTCGTCCAGGTGACCCATGAGGGCGTGCTCCTGGCCGAGACGACCCGCGCGCTCGTCGTCGACGAGCAGGACCACGGGCTCGTCATCTACATCCCCCGGGCGGACGTGCGGACCGAGCACCTCGCGCCGTCGGAGGAGACGTCGCGGTGCCCGTTCAAGGGGCGGGCGAAGTACTGGCGGCTGCGGGACGGCGACGGCCCGATCGCCTGGGAGTACCCGGAGCCGTACACCGAGGTCGCGATCCTCCGCGACCACATCGCGTTCTACCAGGACGCGGCCGTCGTCCGCATCGGCGCCGCCACCCCCGTCACGTCCGCGCCCCACCCCGGCGCCGGCCGCCATGGGTGAAGCGGAGAGAGGCTGGGACCAGGACGAGTTGCTCCGGCTGATGGACGTCCAGCCGGCCGGGCCCGGCCGGTACGCGGCACCCGCCCACGGGACCACCGCCCGCAACGTCGTCGAGGCCGGGCAGCTCCTGGCGGACGCCGTCGTCGCGGCGTCGAAGGAGATCCCCGGTCAGCGGGTCCTGTCGGCGTCCATGGTCTTCTCGCGGATCGTCCGCCACGACGCGGGGCTCGAAGTCGAGCTGGAGGTCCCGCACAGCGGCCGGACCTACTCCACCGTCCAGGCGCGGGTGCTCCAGGACGGCTCCCCGCGCTGCGCCGGGCTGATCCTCATGGGAGCCGACTGCGGCGACTTCCTCGGCTCCGCCGCGCCGATGCCCGGCGTGCGCCTGCCGCGGCGTCCCTTCGAGCGGCCCGGGATGGACGTGGGAGGCCGTGAGATCCGCGTCGTCGACGACGCCTACGACCTGGACCCGCGGCGCGTCGGGCCGCCCGAGATGTACGTGTGGACGCGCTTCGCCGACGCGCCGCCGGCCGCGCACCTGCACGCCGCGCTGATGACGCAGTCGGTCACGCACTGGACGATCGCCGCGGCGCTGCGCCCGCACGCCGGCTACAGCGAGGCCATGGCGCACGAGACGATCTCGACCGGCATCTCCCACGCGACGATCGCCTACCACGACGACGCCGACGTCACGCAATGGCTGCTGTACGCCACCCGGGTCGTCTACACGGGCCGCGGAACCGCGCAGAGCGAGGGCCGCGTCCACGCCGAGGACGGGCGCCTGGTCGCCTCCTACTCCGTGCAGGGGATGATCCGGCCCTTCGCCCGAGGGCCTTCGCCGGACCCCGCCACGGTGCTGTGACGGCCGCCCATCGCATTGATTTTGACATCGACGTCGATATAATTCCGTTGCCCGCCGAGGGGACCCGAGAGGTGACTTCCATGCCGTCACGCGCGCTGCCGTATCCGCTGTTCGACGCGGACAACCACCTGTACGAGACCGAGGACGCCTTCACCCGGTACCTCCCGGAGGAGTACCGGGGCGCCATCGAGTACGTCCGGGTGCGGGGCCGGACGAAGATCGCGATCCAGGGCCGGATCAGCGAGTACATCCCCAACCCGACCTTCGAGAAGGTCGCCCGCCCCGGCGCGCAGGAGGACTACTTCAAGCACGGGAACCCCGAGGGCAGGTCGTACCGGGAGATCGTCGGCCGGCCGATCGAGTCGATCCCGGCGTTCCGGGAGCCGGGCCCGCGGCTGGAGCTGATGGACGAGCAGGGCGTGCAGCGCTCGCTGATGTTCCCGACGCTGGCGAGCCTGCTGGAAGAGCGGATGCGGGACGACCCCGAGCTGACCCACGCGGCGGTCCACGCGCTGAACCGGTGGCTGGACGAGGTGTGGTCGTTCAACTACCGGGACCGGATCTTCACCGCCCCGGTGATCACGCTGCCGATCGTCGAGGAGGCGGTCCGGGAGCTGGAGTGGTGCCTGGAGCGCGGCGCGCGCGTGGTGCTGGTCCGCCCGGCGCCCGCGCACGGCGTCCGCGGTCCCCGCTCCATCGCGCTGCCGGAGTTCGACCCGTTCTGGAAGCTGGTGCAGGAGAGCGGCACACTGGTGGCGTTCCACTCCTCCGACAGCGGCTACCAGCGGTACGCCGCCGACTGGGAGGGCAGGCAGCGCGAGTACCTGCCGTTCACGCTGCAGCCGTTCCGCGAGATCGGGCAATGGCGGGCCATCGAGGACACCGTCGCGTCGCTGATCTGCCACGGCTGCCTGACCCGCTTCCCCGACCTGAAGATCGCCACGATCGAGACCGGGTCGTCCTGGGTGGCGCCGCTGCTGGACAAGCTCGCGGTCACCTACAAGAAGATGCCGCAGGGCTTCGGCGAGGACCCGGTCGAGCAGATGCGCCGGCTGGTCCACGTGAGCCCGTTCATCGAGGACGACATGGCCGCGCTGGCCGGCGTCCTCGGCATCGACCGGGTGCTGTTCGGCTCGGACTTCCCGCACCCCGAGGGCAAGGCCGACCCGATCACCTACGTCGACGACCTGGCCGCCCTCCCCGGCGACGCCCAGGCGAAGATCATGGGCGGGAACCTCTCCCGCCTCATCCCGGTGTGACCGGGCCGCAGGAGTCCGCCGCGACGACCGGCCGCGCCCTCGCCGGCCTCTACCTCCCGCAGGTCCGGATGGACTTCGCCGCCATCGAGCGCCGCGCCCGGGCGGCGGAGGAGGCGGGCTTCCATTCGGCCTGGTTCATCGACCACCTCGCGCCTCCCGCGGACCGCGGGCTCGACATGCTCGACGCATGGACCGTCGCTACGGCGCTGGCCATGCGCACCGAGCGGCTGCACGTCGGGCACCTCGTCCTGTGCGCGGAGTTCCGCCATCCGTCGGTGCTGGCGAAGATGGCGGCGAGCCTGGACGTCATCTCCGGCGGGCGGCTGGAACTCGGCCTGGGCTGGGGATCGGTCGCCCAGGAGCTCACCGACTACGGCTTCACCGACCCCGGCCCGGCGGCCCGCGCCGGACGGCTCGCCGAGACCATCGACCTGCTCCGTCTGCTGTGGGGCGGCGAGCCGGTCGACTTCGACGGCGCCCACTGGACGCTCCGGGACGCCGTCTGCCGCCCCCGCCCCGTCGGGGGGAGCGTGCCGATCCACATCGGCGGCTCCGGCTCGCGGTTCACGATGCCGCTCGTCGCCGGACGGGCCGACTGGTGGAACTGCCCGGCGGGCGCGACGGACCGGCTCGCCGAACTCCGCCCGTCGGCGGGCACGGCGCGGGTCTCCGTGCAGCACCCCATCGGCCTCGCGGCGTCGTCGGCGACGCGGGAAGAGGTCTTCGCGACCGTCCACCGGCGCTTCGGCGTATGGGGCGGGGTCATCGCCGGGACGCCCGACGAGGTCACGGCGGCGCTGTCGCGCGAACGCGAAGCCGGCGCCGACCTCTTCATCTGCCAGTTCCACGACTTCGGCGCCCCGGAGACGATCCGGCTGTTCGCCGAGGAGGTCCTTCCGGCGCTCTCATGACCCCATCGCACCGAACCCGCAGCTCCGGGCCCGCCGCCGGTGCCCGCCGAGGGCCCGCCCGGGACCTGCTCGCCGAACTGGGCCTCGCCACCCGGCGGGACGGCGACGGCCTGCGCGGCACGGCCTCGGTCACCGCCGCGATGCACGTCCCCGGCGCCGGCCGCCTCCGGACGTCCGTCCTGGCCGCCTGGGCCGACACGCTCACCGGCCTGCTGGCCACCCAGGCCACGGCGCCCCGCGTGCCGGTGACCCTGGAACTCGACGTCCAGCTGTACGGCCCGGCTCCCGCGAGCGGGACCGTCGACGCGACCGCCAAAGTCGTGAAGGCCGGCCGGTCGGTGTTCGTGGCGAGCGTCGGGTTCACGACGGCCGGCGGGGAGCCGCTGGCGGTGGCGCACGCCTCGTTCATGACGGCGCCCGATCCCGGCATCACGCTCCCGCCCGCGTTCGACGTCGAGCTTCCCCGTCTGCGGAAACGGCTGTCCAGGCCGCTCGCCGAACGCGCGGGCTGCGAGCGCCGCGGGCCTGGCCGGGCCGTCCTGCCGCGCTCGGACGACGGGCTCAACATCTCCGGAACCGTCAACGGCGGGCTCATCGCGCTGGTCGCGGAAGAGGCGGCCCTGTCTCTGGCGCCGGGCGACGCCCTGTGCTCGCTCGGCCTGCGCTACCTCCAGCCCGCGCGGACGGGACCGGTCGTCGCCACCGCCCGGATGCGGGACGGCCTCGCGCAGGTCGAGCTGCGCGACTCCGGCAACGGCGACCGCCTCACCGGCATCGCCACCGCACGGACGTTCGGCACCGCCGGGGCCTTCGGCGGCGGGCGCGCCGGGGACCGCTGACGTCCCCGGCCGCCGCGCGCCGCTACCGGCTCTTGAGCTTGTCCTTCATCCCGTCGAGCCGCATGAGGACGGGGAACCCGCCGTCGCTGAGGGCGTTGCCGTGCCCGGTCTGGTGGACGTCGAAGACCGCCTGGATCGCCGCGTAGAAGCCCTGCACGTCGAGGGTCTGGTTGACGGCGCGCTTGGCCTGCCGCAAAGCGAACGGATGCATCTGCGAGATCTGACCGGCCAGCTCCATCGCGGTCGCCTCCAGCTCGTCAAGCGGGACGACCCGGTTCACCATGCCGACCTTCTCCGCCTCGTCCGCGGTGACGGGACGGCCGGTGAACAGGATCTCCTTCGCCTTGCGCGGGCCGAGCTCCCAGGTGTGGCCGTGGTACTCCACGCCGCCGATCCCCATGTGCACCACGGGGTCGGAGAACTGCGCGTTCTCCGCGGCCACGATCAGGTCGCACGGCCAGCAGAGCATGAGGCCGCCCGCGATGCACTTGCCCTGGACCGCCGCGATCGACGGCTTCGGGACGTTGCGCCACCGCAGCGTGTACTCCAGGTACCGGCGCGCCTCGATCCCGTAGATGTGCTCCAGGGTGATCTTGTCCGGGACGGGGCCGCCGCCCTTGATGTCGTGGCCGGACGAGAAGTGCCTGCCGTTGGCCTTCAGCACGATGACCCGGACGCCGTCGTCGCCGGCGGCGCGGCTCCAGGCGGCGTCGAGGGCGTCGAGCAGTTCCATGGTCTGCGCGTTGGCGGCCTCGGGCCGGTTCAGCGTGATGACCGCGACGCGGTCCTTCACGTCGTACAGGATCTGGTCCATCGGATCGTTCCTCTCTGGGGGCGGTCCCGTCACCTGGGGTGCTTCATCGCGGCGAGGGCCGCGTCGGCGGCCCGCAGGACGGCGCCGGGCTCGGCGCCCGCCGCGGCGGCGATGCCCGCGACCAGGCCGACGTCCTTGCGGAGCAGCCCGCCGGCGTGGGCCGCGATGCGGTCGAGCGACCCGCCTCCCGAGGCGACCCGGTCCAGGGCGAAGCTCGCCCCGCTGCCGTGCGAGATCACCTCGGCCAGCCGGACCGGATCGACGTCCAGGGCGGAGCCGAGGCCGAGCGCGGTCGACGCGGTCGCGAGGTTGGCGGCGAACAGCAGGTTGTTCAGCAGCTTGGCGACCTGCCCGGACCCGACCGGCCCCATGTGGACGATCGGGTCCCCGTAGGACGCGAACACCGGGCGGCACAGGTCGACGTCCTTCTGCTCGCCGCCCGCCATCACCAGCAGGCGACCCGCTTCCGCCGCCGGCCCGCCGCCGCTCACCGGCGCGTCGACCAGGTGCACGCCCCGGCCGGCGGCCTCGGCCGCGAGCCGCCGGCAGGTGTCGGGATGGACGGTGCTGTGCACCGCGATCAGCCCGCCTTCGCCGAGGCCGGCCAGCACGCCGTCCTCCGCGGTCAGGACGGACTCGACTCCGGCGTCGTCGACGACGCAGACGCAGACGAGGTCGCTCGCCCGCGCCAGCTCCGCCGGGGATGCCGCGACGGACGCGCCCGTGCCGGCGAACGGCTCGAGGGTCGCCGCGCGCCGCGCCCACAGCGTGGTCGGATGGCCCGCGCCGACGATCCGGCGGGCCATCGGCCCGCCCTGGCTGCCGAGCCCGATGAAGCCGACGCGCAGGTCGGATGTGCTCATCCGTCCTCCTCACTGAGTTCCTATGCGGTCGTTCGGTGCCGCCGCGCCGGCGCGGGGTCAGCCCCGGGGCAGTCCGAGGATGCGCTCGGCGATGATGTTGCGCTGGATCTCCGAGGTGCCGCCCGCGATCGTCCCGCCGAAGCTGCGCGCGTACCGCTCGAACCAGCTGGCGTAGTGGTCGGCGAGGTCCATGTGGTTGTACGGCGCGGTCAGCGTGGGGTGGACGAGCGAGTCGGGACCGTGCTCCTCCAGCGCGTGCAGCGACGCCTCCTGCACGGCCTCCGAGCCGAACAGCTTCAGCACCGAGAGCTCGGCGGGGTCGCGCCCGCCGGCGAGCTGCCGGTAGCCGAGCAGGCGGATCGCCTGCAGGTCCATGAGCAGCGTGGCGTACCACTCCTCGGTGCTGGGGGAGTCCTCGATCAGGTAGCTCATCCAGTCGGCGTAGCTCAGCCACAGCAGCGTCCGCTCGTGCCCGAGCGAGCCGTGCGCGACGCCCCAGCCGCCGTGCAGCGGGCCGACGAGGTTCTCGCGCGGCACCCGGACGTCGGTGAAGAAGACCTCGTTGAAGTCGTAGTCGTCGGGCGCGGCGATCGACCCGAACGGGCGCCGGACCAGCCCCTCGCTGTCGGTCGGGATCACCAGGACGCTGATGCCCTTGTGCTTGGGGGCGTCCGGGTCGGTGCGCACGAACGTCAGCAGGATGTCGGCGTCGTGCGCGCCCGACGTCCACACCTTCTGCCCGTTCACCACGAACTCGTCGCCGTCGAGGACGGCGCGGGTGCGCAGCCCGGCGAGGTCGGAGCCGGCGCCGGGCTCGCTCATCCCGAGCGCGGCGGTGATCTCCGCGCGCAGGATCGGCGCGGCCCACCGCCGCTTCTGCTCCTCGGTGCCGAAGGTCAGCAGCGACGCCGCGACGATGCCGAGGCCCTGCGGGTTGAAGCTGTGGTAGATCCGCCGCCGCGACAGCTCCTCCAGGTGGGCGAGCTGCTGCGGCAGCGTCGCGTTCCGCCCGCCATACTCGGGCGGGTTGCCCGGCAGCAGCCAGCCCGCGTCGAACAGCTTGCGCTGCCACCGCCGCGCCCACTCGGGGATGTCCGCGCTGGACTTCGGGCGCGGGAAGGCCTCCTCCGCGGAGGGCAGGTTCGCGTCGAGGAAGGCGGCGAACTCCGCGCGGAACTCCTCGATCTCGGGGTCGGGGGTGAGCTTCATGAGGCGGCGCCCTTCCGCGCGTGCTCCTCCAGCAGCGCCCTGCGGTGCACGGACGCCGTGCCGAGCAGCAGGTCGCACGCCTTGGCCCGCTTGAGGTAGATCTGCAGGTCGTTCTCCCAGGTGTAACCCATGGCGCCGAACAGCTGGTAGCCGTGCTTGAACACGACCCGCTGGCACTCCCCGGCGGACGCCTTGGCCATCAGCGCGGCCTCACGGCGGCGCGGATCGTCCTCGGCGATGGTCAGCGCCGAGTAGTACGCCAGCGCCCTGGCCCGCTCGATCGCCACGTGCATGTCGGCCGCCTTGTGCTTGACGGCCTGGAAGGAGCCGATCGGCACGCCGAACTGCTCGCGCTGCTTCACGTGCGCGACCGCCAGGTCCAGGATCCGCCGGCAGGCCCCCACCGCGGTGATCGCCAGCCCCATGAGGGTCAGGTCGGGGACGCCCGCGACGAGGTCCGCGGCCTCGACGTGCGCCACGTGCAGCGTCGGGTCGAAGACGGCCACGGGTTCGGCCGCGACCTCCGCGCCGCTCACCACGACCACCCCGGACCCGGTCAGCAGCGCGACCTCGTCGGCCCGGCCGGCGTCCAGGACGAACCGTCCGGTGCCGTCGCAGACCCCCGTCCCCGACCCCGCGGGCAGGCGCCCGGCGAGCGGCGCGAACCAGGTCGCCGTGGCGAGGAAGGGCGTCGGGTCGGCGACGTAGCCGAGCTCGTCCAGCACGATCGCCAGCTCGACCGGCGGGGTCTCCAGCCAGCCGAGGTCCAGGTAGGTCTTCCAGAGCTGCTCGGGCGGCAGCGACCGCGACCGCTCCACCGTCTCGCGGACCATCCGCCGCAGCAGCCGCTGGTCCTCGTCGAACTCGAAATCCATGCGCCTTCGCTCCTCAGAGCCGTGCCGCGGCGGCGAGGTCCGCCGCCCGGGCCGCCGTTCGCCGGACCGCGCCGCCGTGGCGGGTCGCCCCCGGGCCGTTCACCGGTTCCGGCACAGGTCCTCCAACCGCTCGCGGGCCCACTCGCGCCGGGCGGGCAGGTGCTGGGTGGGCCACGGACCGGGGGCCGGCTCGCGGCCGCGCAGCACCTCCCGCGCCACCGTGATCTTGTGGACCTCGGTCGGGCCGTCGACGACCGCCATCACCGCCGCGCCGTTCCACATGTCCGCGAACGGCATCTCGTTGGAGACGCCGAGGGCGCCGTGCAGGTGCATCGACCGGTAGACGACGTCGTGCAGGACCTTCGGCGTCAGGAACTTGATCGCCGCGATGTCCTTCCGGACCCGCTTGTAGTCCTGGTACTCGTCGATCTGCCAGGCCGTGTACAGCACGAACAGTCGGAACTGGGTCAGCTGCGCGTAGGACTCGGCCAGGTCGGCCTGCACGAGCTGCTTGTCCGCCAGCCGGCTCCCCTGTGTCTCCCGCGAGAGGGCGCGCTCGGCCATCATGTCGAGCGCCTTCTGGCACTGGCCGACGACCCGCATCGCGTGGTGGACGCGGCCGCCGCCGAGCCGGGTCTGGGCGATCGCGAACGCCTGGCCCTCGCCGCCGAGCAGCGCGTCGCCCGGCACGCGGACGCCGTCGTAGTGGATGAGGGCGTGCATGCCCTCGTCGGTGCCCTCGCCCAGCGTCCCGACGTGCCGCTCCACCCGGACGCCCGGGGTGTCGCTCGGCACCAGGAACATCGACATGCCCTTGTACGGGTTCACGTCCGGGTCCGTCACCGCCATGACGATGACGAAGCTGGAGGTGCGGGCGTTGGAGGAGAAGAACTTGCGGCCGGTGATGACCCAATCGTCCCCGTCGCGCACGGCGCGGGTCGTGAACATCGTCGGGTCGGAGCCGGCGTGCGGTTCGGTCATCGAGAAGCAGGAGAAGCACTCGCCCTCCAGCAGCGGCTGGAGGTAGCGCTCCTTCTGCTCCTCGGTGCCGTAGCGGGCGATGATCTCGGCGTTGCCGGTGTCGGGCGCCGCGGTGCCGAACACGACGGGCGCCCAGCCGGACGAGCCGAGGATCTCGTTGATGAGCGCCAGCTTGAGCTGGCCGAACCCGCGCCCGCCGAGCTCCGGCCCGAGGTGCGGCGCCCACAGGCCCTGATCGCGCACCTGCCGCTTCAGCCCGCGGACGACGGGGCCCAGCTCGTCGTCCAGGGGATGGAAGGCCCGTCCGGGATGCAGGATGTCCAGCGGCTCGATGCACTCCTCACGGAACCGCCGGATCCAGTCCAGCTTCTTCTCGAACTCGGGCTCGGTGCGAAACTCCCATGCCATTCAGACGATCCTCGTTTCGTGGTTCTCCCAGTACGTCTCCCGGAGCAGCCCCTTGCGGAGCTTCCCGCTGGGGTCCCGCGGCAGGGATGCGGCGAAGTCGACGTCGCGCGGGCACTTGTAGTGGGCGAGACGGTCCCTGCAGTAGGCGAGCAGCTCGTCCTTCAGTTCGTCGCGGGGCCGCTCGTCCGCCGGCTGGACGACCGCGAGCACCCGCTCGCCCATCTCCGGGTCCGGGACGCCGATCACCGCGACGTCCGCCACGGCGGGGTGCATGACGAGGACGTTCTCGGCCTCCTGCGGGTAGATGTTGACCCCGCCGGAGACGATCATGTGGGCGACCCGGTCGGTCAGGTACAGGTAGCCGTCCTCGTCGAGGCGGCCGACGTCGCCGAGGGTGCGCTCGCCGAAGTAGACGACGCCGTCGCGGATGCTGACGTCGTCGCCCGCCTTGCCGACCGAGCCGGGGTGCGCGAGCCACTCCTCCGGCCCGATGGCGACGTGCCCGTAGCCCTCGGTGCCGGAGTAGTACTCGTGGATGATCGGGCCGAACCAGTCGAGCATCCGCCGCTTGACCTCGACCGGGCACGGGGCCGCGCTGTGGAAGACGAGTCGGAGGCTGCTCAGGTCGCGGTCCCGCAGCTCGGCGGGCAGCTTCAGCATGCGGACGAACATCGTCGGGACGAACTGGGCGTGCGTGACCCGGTGGCGTTCGATCAGCTCGAGCGCCCGGGCGGCGTCGAAGCGGTCCATGACGACGAGGGTGGCGCCGAGCCGCAGCAGCGACATGCAGTAGACGAGCGGGGCGGCGTGGTAGAGCGGAGCGGGGGACAGGTAGACGCTGCCGGGGCCGATCCCGTACCGCTCCAGCCCGAGCGCGACCTTGACGCACTCGGCGGACGGGTCGCCCATCGGGCCCGCGGTGAGCTGCTTGCGGATCGCCTTTGGGCGGCCGGTCGTGCCGCCGGAGAACAGCAGCTCGCGCCCCTCGCACTCGCGGAGCGCGGTGTCGTCGACCTCCTGGGCGAGCAGCCGCTCGTAGACGTCCTCGGTGACGAGCAGCTTGCCGTCGGTCATCTCCTCGATCTCCGACGGCCGCAGGTGCGTGTTGACCGGCGTGTAGTAGAGCCCCGAGCGCTGCGCCGCCCAGGCGACCGCCAGCAGGGCGGCCCCGTTGGGCATCTGGATGGCGATGCGCTCCCCGGGGCTCATCCCGAGCGCCGCGGCCAGGTGCCGCGAGCGGGCGTCGAGCTCGCCGTAGGTCACGGTCCCGCCGTCGCTCTCGATGACCGCGATCGCGTCGGGACGCCGTTCCGCCTGCAGGCCCAGGTGATGCATGGCGGGAGAATAACATTCTCAAGAATCGAAAGTAAGAGTCTCGACAGCGAGAGGATCGCGAGAGCGAATGGGTATGGCTTTATCCGGTTTCAAGAGTATCGTTCTGCGGGTGACCGAAGTCTCCGAAGAGCCGGCCTGGCGCCGGCGGGCCGTCGAGCGGTCCACCCGCGCCGCCAAGCTCCGCGCCGAGCAGCGCGTGCAGCGCTTCCTGGACTCGGCCCAGGACCTCATCGCCGAGAAGGGGACGACGGACTTCACCGTCCAGGAGATCGTCGAACGGTCCCAGCAGTCGCTGCGCAGCTTCTACCAGCACTTCGACGGCAAGCACGAGCTGCTGCTGGCGCTGTTCGAGGACGCGCTCGCCAGGGGCGCGCTGGAGATCCGCGACGCCGCCCTCGCCGAGGACGACCCGCTGCGCCGGCTCCGCGGCGCCGTCGAGCTGCTGTACGAGCAGTCGCGCCCGCGGCACCAGGTGGAGCGCCCGCTGTTCAGCGACTTCGCGCAGCAGCTGCTCGTCCGGCATCCTACGCAGGTGGCGGCGGCCCATCTCCCCCTCCTCGCGGTGTTCACCGAGCTGATCGAGCAGGCCGCGGCGAGCGGCGCGATCCCGGCCGGGCGGCCGCGGCGGCGGGCCTCCCTGGTGATGCAGACGATCATGTTCGCCGCGCAGGGCAACGGCGTGCCGGCCGGCGGCCACGCCGTGCCCTTCACCTCCGCGGAGATCTGGGAGTTCTGCTACGGCGGGATCGCCGGCTCCGCCGCCGCGTCACCCGCCGCGGACCCCGCCGACTGACGCTCGCGGGCCAGCGCGCACTCCTCCGCGAACGCCAGGACCCTCAGGTGGTACGCCCTGGCCGACAGTCCCAGGCTCAGGTTGTGCCCGCCCGCCTGCTCCGCGGTCTCGACGCGCGGCGCCGCGGTGAACATCGCGGCGACGTCCGCCAGGCCCGCGCGGCCCGCCCGCCACACGCCCTCGTGCTCGGCGACGGTGTAGCGCACCGGGATGCGCACCCCGGCGGCCACGGACGGGAAGTCGTGCGGCCAGGCCCGGACGACGGCGCCCTCGTAGGCGGCACCGGAAACGAGGATCCCCGCTTCCCTGGCGATGCCCTCCGGGTACAGGTGGGCGCCGCCCCACACGAGGTCGCGCACCGTGCCCGCGAGCGGCGCCGGCGGCGGACCGCCCCGGAAGCGGCTCCCCAGCAGCTCCGCCGCCGGCGGCTGGTAGTGCCGTCCGGTCCCGGAGATCTCCAGGCCCAGCAGCTCGCCGCCGCGCCCGGAGGCCGCCATCCGCACGGCGAGCTCGCAGCCCAGCGAATGGGCCACCAGGAACACGCCCGCGCCGCGAGGACGCGACGCCAGCAGCTCGTCGATCGCGCCGTACGCCAGGTCGACCCGCGCTTCGGCGGTCGCCATCCGGTCCGGACGCGCCGCCGACGCGCCGTAGCCGGGACGGTCAAGCGCGAGAGCGGTGAAGCCGAGCGCCGCGCCGGTCCGCAGCAGCGAGAGCCGGGGCCGGTTCGGCGCGTCGAAGTACGCCGCGGTCGTCGCGCCGCCGTGCAGCGCGACCACGACGGCCCTGGGCCGAGGAACCTCCGCGACCAGCGCCGACATCGGGACGCCGCCGACGTCCGCCACCCGCCGGGACGGTCCGGCGTTCGGCGGGCTCACGTGTCGGATCGCAGCAGGATGACCCCGCTGGGGGTGAGGCCCCCGCTGCTCACCACCGCCACCCCGGCGTCCGCCACCTGCCGTTCGCCGCCTTCGCCGCGTAGCTGGACGATCGCCTCGTGCACCAGTCCCATCCCGTGGGTGCGCCCGTGGGAGAGCTGCCCCCCGTGGGTGTTGAGGGGCAGGACGCCGTCGCGGGCGATGTTCTTGCCGCCGTCGAGGAAGTCCTTCGCCTCGCCGATGCCGCAGAAGCCGAGCGCCTCGATCCAGGACAGGCAATTGATGGTGAAGCCGTCGTAGAGCAGCGCCACGTCCACGTCGGAGGGCCGCAGCGACGTGCGGGTCCACAGGTGCGCGGCCTGCCCGAGGACCTGCGGCTCGTGCGTCAGGGTGCTCTGGTCCCACTCCAGGCGCTCGACGATCTGGGTGCCGACCGCCTCCACGAGGACGGGCGGCTTCGCCAGGTCGCGCGCCGCGTCCACCGCCGACACGATGACGGCGATCGCGCCGTCGCACGGCACGTCGCAGTCGTACAGCCCGAACGGCGTCGTGATCGGCCGCGCCTGGAGGTAGTCCTCCATGGTCATCGGGTCGCGGTAGACGGCGGACGGGTTGAGCGCGGCGTTCGCGCGCTGGTTCAGCGCGATCCAGCCGAGCGTCTCGCGCGTCGTCCCGTACCGGTGGAAGTGGCGCTGCGCGTTCTGCGCCAGCGTGTGCGCCGCCGACACCGCGCCGAACGGCCGGATCCAGGCGCCGCCGCCGCCGACCCGCCCGCCGCCGCCCGCGCCGATCCTGCCCTGCCGCATCAGCTCGGTGTGCGTGGCCTCCCAGAGGGTGCGGAAGCACAGCACGTGCCGGGCCAGCCCGCCCGCGACCGCCAGCATCGCCGCGATCAGCGAACCGCCCGGGCCGAACGTCTCGGCGCCGCCGTTGTACCAGGTCGGGCGGATGCCGAGCGCCGACTCCAGCGCGGTGACGCCGCCTTCGGCGAACCCGCCGAACGCGCCGGCGCCCGGGTAGGTCGCCAGCCCGTCGATGTCGGCGAGGTCCAGGCCGGCGTCCGCGACCGCCTCCTGGCAGGCCGCCACGGTGAGCGACAGTGGCGGGACCATCAGGCGGCGCCCGATCCGCGACGCCCCGATGCCGCTGATCGCGACCTTGTCCTCGAACTTCTCGGTGACCGGCATCGGGCGGACGTACCGGGGCATCTGCTCCGGCTCGATCTCGTCGCGGGGGAGCGGCGCCGGCTCCCCCTGCTCGGCGGCCGGGCGGAACAGCGGCAGCCACACGTCCTCGACGTTCTCGAAGACCACCTCCATGCGCATGCCGAGGCGCAGGTCGCCGGGATCGCAGCCGATGGCGTTGGTGGTGAGCCGGACCCGCGGGTCCTCCTCGATCGCGACCTGCGCCACGACGTAGGGGGCGGGCAGCCCCGGCACGCGGAACCGGTGGCTGACGGTGAACCCGATCAGCGTCGCGAACCCGGACACGGCCCGCTCGGCCATGGTGGTGCCCCGGCAGTGCCGGCAGACCGGCTGCGGCGGGTGGATCAGGGTGGCGCAGGACGCGCACTCCTGGAACCGCAGCCGCCCGTCGGCCCCGGACGTCCAGAAGAACGCGTCCAGCTCGGTGATCTCCGGCAGGGCGCGTCCCGAGGGGTCGGTCACATCGCCTCCTTGCTCACGAGACCGAGATCGCGCGTTCCGGGCACGACCGGACGGCCTCCTGGACCGCCGCCTCCTGCCCGGCCGGGACGTCCTCGCTGACCGGCGAGGAGTGCCCGTCGACGTCGTCGAGCTCGAAGACCTCCGGCGCCCGCATCGCGCACAGCGTGTGGCCCTGGCAGCGCTCGGGATCGACCTTCACCTTCACGATGTCCCCTCCCGGGAGTCTCAGACCTTGTAGTCGTGCCACTTGAGGTAGCCGCCGGCGTCCACCCGCATCTGCATGCCGGTGACGTAGCGCGACTCGTCCGAGGCGAGGAACAGCACCATGTCGCTGATGTCCCTCGGCTCGACGTAGGGGACCGGCATCGCCTGCTGCACGCCGAACGCGGGCTCGGCGTCCGCGCGGGTCGGGTGCTCGAGGTCCGGCCGGAACGACCGGTACATCGGCTCGCTCTGCAGCATGTCGGTGTTGCAGTTGGTCGGGTGCACGACGTTGGCGCGGATCCTCAGCGGGGCGACGTTCCGGGCCAGCTCGTGGATGTACTGCGACAGCGCCTGCTTCGCGTACATGTAGGCGTGGCCGCCGGGGTCCTTGCCCGGCTCGTCGATCGTCCCGATGACCATGAGCGCCGCGGTGGAGCCGGTCGCGATGATCGAGCCGCCCTCGGGCAGGTGCGGCAGCGCGGCCTGCACCGCGTTGATCGTGCCGATCAGGTTGGTGTCGACGACGTCGCTCCACGCCCGCAGCGGCGGCTGCCCCTTCATCCCGGCGATGCCGGCCTGCGCCACGACGATGTCGAGCCGGCCGAGCTCGGCGATGCCCCGCTCGACCGCGTCCCGCAGCTGCGCGGCCTCGCGGACGTCCGCCTGGACCGCCACGATCCGCCGCCCCAGCTCCTCGACGAGCCGGACGGTCTCCTTGAGGTCGTCGGGCCGGGCGAGGGGGTAGCCGACCGTCTCGTAGTCCTGGCACAGGTCGACCGCGATGATGTCGGCGCCCTCCTCGGCCAGCCGCACCGCGTGGCTGCGGCCCTGGCCCCGGGCCGCGCCCGTGATGAACGCGACCTTCCCGTCAACACGTCCCATGGGTGCCGTCCTCCGTGAGAACCATCATTCCAGATGTGAGAACATTACTCTCAACAGCGAGCATCCCGGAAGTCCCGGGCCTGGACGGAGCCACCTCGGAAGCTGGAGTCTCCGATCTTGTATGGTTGATTTGCTTTTTTTGAGAATGTAACTTCCATCCACATGAGCGGCACGGGCTTGGAGGAGCGCATGGGGACCGAGATCGTCGCGGCGGTGGCCGCATGAGGCCGCTGGAGGGCGTCCGCGTCCTGGAGGTCGCCATGTACGGGTTCGTCCCGTCGGCCGGCGGGGTGCTGGCCGACTGGGGCGCCGACGTGGTCAAGGTCGAGCACGCCGTCACCGGCGACCCGCAGCGCGGGCTCCGCCAGGTCGGCACGCTCCGCGTCGAGGGCGACCCGAACCCCAACATCGAGCACGCCAACCGCGGCAAGCGCTCCCTCGGGCTCGACCTGTCGGTGCCCGAGGGCAAGGAGGTGCTGGAGGCGCTGATCCGCCGCTCCGACGTGTTCCTGACCAGCTTCCTGCCGGGGGCCAGGCGCAAGTTCGGCATCGACGTCGACGACGTCCGCGCGGTCAACCCCGAGATCGTCTACGCCCGGGGCAGCGCCCTCGGCCCGCGCGGCCGGGAGGCCGACAAGGGCGGCTACGACATGACGGCGTTCTGGGCCCGCGGCGGGACCGCCGCCAGCCTCACCCCGCCCGGGACCGAGGGGATGATCAGCCCGCCCGGCCCCGCCTACGGCGACACGGTCTCCGGCACGAACCTCGCCGGCGGCATCGCGGCCGCGCTGTTCCGGCGCGAGCGCACCGGCGAGCCGTCGGTCGTCGACGTGTCGCTGTTCGGCAGCGGGCTGTGGGCGATGGGCCACGGCATCGCGCTGTCGATGCACGTCGGCGAGCCGCTGGTCGCGGCCCCGGCCGGGGCGCACGGGTCGCCGACCAACCCGCTGTCCGGCCTGTACGCCACGTCCGACGGCCGCTACCTGGCCTTCGTCATGCTCCAGCCCGGGAAGTTCTGGGCGGACGTGTGCCGCCACATCGACCGGCCGGAGCTGGCCGGCGACCCCCGCTTCGCCGACGCCGAGCGGATCGCCGCCAACACCGCGGAGGCCGTCGGGATCCTCCGGGAGGCCATCGCCACGCGGACCCTGGCGGAGTGGACCGAGCGCTTCGCCACCCTCGCCGGGCCGTGGGCGCCGGTGCAGGACTCGCTGCAGGCCGGGAACGACCCGCAGGCCCGCGCGAACGAGTACATCGTCAAGGCCGGCGACCTGGAGCTGGTCGCGAGCCCGGTGCAGTTCGACGTCGCCGCGCCCGCGGTCGGCCCGGCGCCCGAGTTCGCCGCCCAGACCGAGGAGATCCTCACCGAGCTCGGGCTCGACTGGGACCGCATCATCGCCCTCAAGGCCGCGGGCGCCATCACCTGACCCGGACGCCGCGGATTCCGCCCTGCCGTGCGGGCGCCCACCGGAGCGCCGCACGGCGGGGTGGTGGCCGTCAGCGTGACGGCGCGGGCACATCGGCGCCGCGCGTCCATCTGGACGCGGAGCCCGCGATGGCGTCGACGGTCTCGGCGGGCAGGAACGACGAGTCCTGCAGCACGCGCAGGTCCACGGTGACGCCGGAGCGGGCGGCGCGCGCGGCGAACGCCAGCGAGTCGTCCAGCAGCGGATCCGTTCCCGAAGCCAGGAGCCGGACCGGCGGAAGCCCGTGCAGGTTGGCGTACAGGGGGCTGAGGAGCGGGTCGGCCGGGTTCGCGCCGCCCGCGTAGCGCTCGACGCGCCGGCGGAGCCCCGCGGCGTCGAACCGGGGGTCGGCGCTCGCGTTGAGGCGCAGGCTCGGCGCCTCCAGCGTCAGGTCGAGCAGCGCCGACACCAGGACCGCGCACGGAGGCGGCTCGGCGCCGAGATCGCGGAGCCGCAGCAGCAGGGCGGCGGCCAGCCCCGCGCCGAGCCGCTCGCCCGCGACGACCGTCGGCCCGGACGCCCGGCAGTGCTCGTAGGCGGCGTGGACGTCGTCGAGGGCGGCCGGGAACCGCGCTCCGTACCGGCAGGAGACCACGGTCGCCCTCGTGCGGAGGGCGACGTGCCCGGCCAGGTCGAGCACGTGCCCGGGCGTGTCCGGCCGGTCGCCGTCGCCGTGCACGTAGAGGACGGTCGTCCCGCCCCCGCCCGCCGGACGCACGACGGGCCCCACCGGGCCCTCGGTCAGCCACACGTCATCGCGCACGGTTCATCACCTTCTCCGCCGCCTCCCAGTGCTCGTCCGCGACCCACAGGCGGGCGAAGGCCCCCGCCGCCTCCTCCGCCGTCAGGCCGCCCGCGGTGACGCGCTTGATCTCGCGCGCCGCGCCGGTGGCGAGGGACGCCGCCAGCGACCGCCAGCCCTCCTCGAAGGAGGCGCGGGGGAGCACCCGGTCGACCAGCCCGAGGCGTTCGGCCTCCGCCGCGCCGAGCACGGTGCCCGCGCCCGCGAGCAGGAGGGCGCGGCCCCGGCCGACCAGCGCGGCCAGCCGTTCCGCGCCGCCCCAGGCCGGCATGATCGCCAGCGTCGACTGGGTGAAACCGATCTTGATGTCGGCGGCGGCCACCCGGATGTCGGCGGCCACCGCGACCTCGGCGCCGCCGCCGAGCGCGTGCCCGTTCAGCGCGGCGATCACGGGGGCCGGGAAGGCCGCGATCCGGTCGCAGACCCCGCGCATCCGCAGGGCCATCGCGACCGCCTCGGGCTCGGTGCGGATCGCGGCGAGCTCCTTCAGGTCGCCGCCCGAGACGAACGCGCGGTCGCCCGCGCCCCGGATCACCAGCGCGCCGGCGCCCCGCGCCGCGTCGAGCGCCTCGTCCAGCCGGTCCATGGTGGCCGGTGCGATGGCGTTGCGGGCCTGCGGGCGGTCGATGGTGATGACCGCCACCCCGCCCTCCAGCTCGAGATCGACCATGCGGGCCTCTCCAGACGGCGAGTAGAGATTGACATTCTCATTTCTGGAAATAGCGTATTCGCCAGTCACGGCGCAGGCAACCCTCGGACGGGTCCGGCGGACCGGCCCGGGCGGAGAACAGACGGGTGGCGGGATCAGGGGGCGGTCGCGCCGGCGGACGCGGGGCCGCATCCGCGCAGGGCGGTCAGGCAGAACCGCCAGACGTTCTCGGCGAGCGCGCCGCGGTCGGGCTCGGGCATCTCGCCCATGCCGAGGACCAGGGTGTGGAAGGACGTGGTGACGATCGAAGTGATGATGTGCACGTCCCAGTCGAGGTTCGCCGGGCGGACGAGCCCGGCCCCGGCCGCGTCCGCGATCAGCTCGCGGACGAACGCCTCGTACGGGCGCCCGGTCGCGGCGATCGTCTCCGGGCTCGTCCGGGCGATCCGCACGTGCTCGTGGGCGATCACGCGGCTGAGCGACTCGTTCTCCCGGTGCCAGACCAGCGGCCAGGTGACCGCCATCCGCAGCCGCTCCAGCGGGTCGCCGGACGCGGCCAGGATGTACTCGCGGATCCTCGGCAGCGCCCCGGTGACCGACGTCGTGAAGACGGTCCGGAGGAACTCCTCCTTGTTCGGGAAGCACCGGTAGAACGTCTTGATGGCGACGCCGGCGCGGCGGACGAGCTCCTCGATCGTGTACTCCGAGTCGCCCTTCTCCAGGAGCAGGCGCTGCCCGGCCGCGATGAGCTTCGCCCGCGGCCCGACGAACCCCGTGCCGGCGGGACGCGGGTCGACGGCGTTCCGGGTCATGCGCTCCGCCCACCCCGGCTCCAGCATCACGCGCCAAGGGTATCGCCCGGCCCCCGGACCGGCCGGAAGACGGGGATCACCACCTCCGGGGCGGCCTCCTGGAAGTCCACCTCCACCCGCATCCCGGCCTCCAGCCGGCCGGCGCCGACGACGGCCGCGTGGACGAGCGGGCCCTCGTCCAGCTCCACCAGCGCGACGTTGGGCGGCGGATCGTCGAACGACGTCGCGTACCGCTGGTGGACGACCGTCCACGTGCGCAGGCGGCCGAGGCCGCTCGCCTGCTCCCACGCCATCGGCGCCATGCCGTGGCTCGGGCAGCCGCCCGCCGGCCACACGGCCCGGCCGCAGGCGCCGCAGCGGAAGACCAGGAAGCGGCGCTCGCGGCAGGCCTGCCAGAACTCCGCGTCGGCCGTGTCCGGCGCGACGTCCCCGGGGTAGGGGCGCGGGGCGTTCACCGGGGCCTGCCCAGCACGAGCGACACGTGCGCCCACGAGCCGTGCACGCCGCCGTTGCCGCCGCTGCCGCTGACCAGGCACAGCTCCGCGTCCGGCACCTGGTTCGTCGGCGCCTGGCCGCGGACCTGCAGGACGCCTTCCGACAGCGGCGTGAACCCGGTGGCGTAGAACCCCGAGTGCTGCCCGCCGCCTGTGTTGGTGGGCAGCTTCCCGGCGGGTCCGGTATGGCCGTCCCGGACGAACGCGGGCGCCTCGCCCTCACCGCAGAAGCCGTACTCCTCCAGCTGCATGAGCGTCGCGATCGTGAAGGGCGCGTAGAGCTGCGCCACGGACATGTCCTCGGGGCCCACACCGGCCTCCGCGTACGCGCGCCGGGCGGCGTCGGGCGCCGCGCCGAACCGCTCGTCCATCGTGCCGTCCCACCAGTTGGCGATGTTGTGCCCGCAGCCCGCGCCGAGGACCGCGACCGGGCTCCCGGCGCAGTCCGCGGCCCGCTCCGCCGACGTGATCACGATGGCGACGCCGCCGTCGGTCGGGCGCGAGCAGTCGAGCAGCCGCAGCGGGTCGACGATCATCCGGGACGCCTGGTGGTCGGCCACCGTGATCGGCCGCCCGTACCCGACCGCGCCCGGCCGGACGCTCCCGTACGCCCGCTCGACGACGGCGACCGCGGCCAGGTCCTCCGACGTCGCGCCGTGCACCTCCATGTACCGCCGCGCGGCCATGGCGTAGACCGCGCCGGGCCCGACCAGCCCGTACAGGTACGGGTAGCCGTAGCTGTACCCGCCGATGTCGGAGCGGCCGGCGACGCCGTGGTTCGGCTCCAGCCGCGGAGCCGCCCCGGTGAACGCCTCCCCGTAGACGCTGAGGACGCAGTCGGCCTGCCCGGTCGCGATGAGACCGGCGGCGACGACGACCGACAGCGCGGGGGAGGCGCCCCCCGAGTTGAGCGCGAACGACGCCCGCGGGGACAGCCCGGCGTAGCGCAGGTCCTCGGGCTGGACGCCGAAGCAGATGCAGGTGTCGACCAGCTCGCGGCCGACCCCCGCGTCGGCCAGCGCCGCGTCGATGGCCTGCCTGCGCAGCTCCCGGGGCGAGATGCCCAGACGGCGCCCCTGCGGGCTCATCCCGAGCCCGACGATGGTGGCGGTGCGGGCGTCCGTCACGAGACCCCGCCGGGGACGGGCAGGCCCGCGGTGTCGGCCGGGGTGAACCCGAACAGCCGCTCGGCGTTGCCCCGGAGCACCTTGTACTGCACCTCGGGGTCCATCCCGGCGAGCCGGTCGTGGGCGAGCTTGATGGAGTTCGGCCAGGTGGTGTCCGAGTGCGGGTAGTCGGTCTCGATCATGACGTTGTCCTCGCCGATGAGGTCGAGGTTGCGCAGCCCGGCGACGTCGTCGATGAAGCAGCCGTAGACGTGGTCGCGGAAGCTCTGCCGGATGTCGAAGGTCAGGTAGTCGATGCTGTGCGCGCCGCCGTCGGTGCGCTGCTGCTTGCTGCCCTTGCCCGGGTCGTAGTCGATGCCGCGCTGGAACCAGAACCGCTGCTTGTCGATGACCTGCTCGGCCCGCTCCAGGAAGTAGGGGATCCAGCCGATGTTCCCCTCCGCCAGCGAGATCTTCAGGTCGGGGAAGCGTTCGAACACGCCGCTGAACAGCCAGTCGAGCATCGTCCCGGAGGTGCGGACGGCGCCCCAGGACAGGTTCGCCATGAAGTTGGTGTCGCCGTTGATCGACGGGATCTGCGACGACGAGCCGACGTGCATGCAGATGACGACGCCGCACTCGGCGGCGGCGCGGAAGAACGGGTCCCAGTAGCGGCCCGGGTCGTTGATCGTCGGCAGGCCGAGCGGCTCGGGGTTCTCGCTGAACGCGACGGCGCGCACGCCCTTCCCGGCGACGCGCCGCACCTCGTCCGCCGCCGCCTCGGGGTCCCACAGGGGGATCAGCGTCAGCGGGATGAACCGGCCGGGCGCGCTCGCGCACCACTCGTCGACCATCCAGTCGTTGTAGGCCTTGATACAGGCGAGCCCGAGCTCCTTGTCCTCGCCGCGGTAGAAGGTCTGGCCGCAGAACGCGGGGAAGGTCGGGAACGTCATCGACGCGAGGATGCCGCCCTGGTTCATGTCCTCGACGCGGGCCCGCGGGTCGTAGCAGCCGGGCCGCATCTCGTCGTAGCCGAGCGGCTCCGGGCTGATCAGGCTCTTGTCCCGGCCGACCGTCGCGGACAGGCCGCTGGCCCGCTGCTTCATGCCGAGGTAGTGCCATGTGCCCTTGCCGTCCTCGTCGATGACGAGCTTCGGGCCGCGGTCGCGGTGCTTCTCCGGCAGCCAGGTCTGCCACAGGTGCCCCGGTTCGAGAACGTGGTCGTCGACCGAGATCAGCCAGTTCAGGTCGGGGGTCGGGTCCGTCATGGCGGTTCGTCCTTTCCGTTGGGACGCCGGCGGTCGTCACACGACGCCGGACTCCTTGAGGGCCGTGATCGCGTCCCAGCCGTAGCCGAGCTCGAGGAGCACCTCTTCGGAGTGCTCGGCGTGCTCGGGGGCCCGGCTCAGCTCGGGGACGCGCTCGTCGAACTGCACGGGGGCGCTCATCAGCCGGACCGCGGTGCCGTCGTGGTCGACGGGCACGGCGTACCCGTTCTCGGTGACCTGCGGGTCGTCGGCCGCCTCCAGCATCGTGCGCTGGACGGCCCACGGCCCGGCGAGGTCGGCGAACCGCCGCTCCCACTCGGCCAGGGGCAGGGCGGCGAAGACGTCCTCCAGCACGGCGGTGCAGGCGTCGTGGTTCGCGGCCCGGGCGGCCGCGTCGGCGAACCGCTCGTCCGCGATCAGGTCGGGACGGTCGATGTGCCGGCAGAGGTCCGGCCACCAGCGGTCGGACTCGATCATCATCAGCGCGATCCAGCGGCCGTCGGCCGTCCTGTAGCCGCGCCCGATGGGGTTGGCCGAGCGCCCCGTGGCCACGGGGAACTCCCGGCCCAGCCCCCAGGAGTAGAGGATCGCGCTGGAGTGCTGCCACAGCGCGGAGCCGAGCAGCGAGACGTCGACGCACGCCCCCTCGCCGGTGCGCTCGCGGCGGAACAGCGCGGCGGCGATCCCGAACGCGAGGTTCATCGCGCCGGCCTTGTCGCCGAACGCGGGGGGCTGGGGGAGCGGCCGGTCGGCACCGGGGGCGGTGAGGGCGGAGGCGATGCCGCTGCGCATCCAGAAGGAGGTGAAGTCGTAGCCGCCGCGGTCGGCGTCCGGCCCGCGCGCCCCCTGGCCGGTGGCGCGCGCGTAGACGATGCGCGGGTTGCGGGCTCGGACCGTGTCCTCGTCGAACCCGAGCTTCACCCGCGCCGGCCCCCGGAAGTTCGTCACGAGGACGTCGGCCCGGTCGACCAGCTCCAGGAGCAGCTCCCGGCCGCGCGGGTCGCGCAGGTTCAGCCCGACGCTGCGCTTGCCGCGGTTGGTCTGGGCGGTGACCAGGTTGACGTCGCCGACCTTCGGGACCACTCCGGACGTGGCGAGGGCGCGCTGCGGATCGCCGGTGACCGGGTCCTCGATCTTGATGACCGACGCCCCGAAGTCGGCGAGCACGGCGGCGGCCGCCGGCGCGAACGTCCACTGCGCCACCTCCAGGACCCGCACGCCGTCGAAGACGGGGGCGGGGCCGGCCGGTCGGTCGGGCATGGGGTTCTCCTTCGCGGGCTCGCGCCGCCGCGGTGGACGCCGGGCGGGCGCAGGAGGTGGGAATCCGGGGGCCTTCCCGGCTGCTTCGAAGCCTCAAGCTAACTGGTAGAAGCTCATATGTCCATAAGTGAGAGAAGGTCATTCTCTACTTGCAAGGTGAGACTCTCTTGGATGTTCGCCCTGGAGGTCATTGGGGCGCCTCTGGCTGGGAAATCATATGGAGAAGCTCATTCTCTTGACGGCCTCCGCGAACCGTGCTTAAGGTCAAATCCCCGGCCGCCCGATGCGGCCTGGTTCCACTCACCGGGACCGCCGGTGAAAGTCCGCGCGCTCATTCGGATCCGCCATGCCCTTTCGCATGCCCGGACGCCGGTGAACGCGGGCCGCGAGCACCGAGAAAGGGCCGACGACATGGGGCAACTGGACGGCAAGGTCGCGTTCATCACGGGCGCCGGCCGCGGGCAGGGACGCGCGCACGCGGTGCTGCTCGCCGAGCACGGCGCCGATGTGATCGCCGTGGACATCTGCGCCGACATCCCGACCGTTCCCTACCCGATGGCGACGGAGGACGATCTCGCCGAGACCGCCCGGCTCGTCGAGGCGGCCGGCCGGCGGTGCGCGACCGCGGTCGCCGACGTCCGCGACATCGGCGCGCTGCAGAAGGCCCTGGACCACGGCATCGCCCGGCTGGGCGGGGTGGACATCGTGCTGGCCAACGCCGGCGTCCTGCACAGCGACCGCACCGAGACGACCCTGGAGCAGGCGGCGGAACGCTGGGCCGACGCCGTCGGGGTGATGCTCACCGGCGTCTTCAACACCCTGAAGGTCGCGCAGGGGCCGCTCGTCGAGCAGGGCCGGGGCGGCGCCATCGTGATCACCGGGTCGACCGCCGGGCTGAAGGGCATGACCGACGGCTCCGGCGGCATGTCCGGGTACAACGCGGCCAAGCACGGCGTCGTCGGGCTGGCGAAGGGCTTCGCGCGCCTGCTCGGCCCGCACGGCGTGCGGGTCAACGTCGTGCACCCGACCGCCGTCGACACCTACATGATCAACAATCCGCACTCGCCGATGACGCGGGCGAGCGACGCGCAGGCGCTGGCGCGGGTGCTGCCGGTCGACCGGCTGCAGCCGGTCGACGTCAGCCGGGCGATCCTGTGGCTGGTGTCGGACGCGGCGTTCGCCGTGACGGGCCAGGCCCTCGCGCTCGACGCCGGCGTGAGCCTGTGATGGCGGACACGGCGCGCGCCTCCGCCCTGCTCGCTCCGCGGTCCTACGTGGACGGCGCCCGCCTCGGGTCCGGCCCGGCGCTGCGGGTCACCGACCCGGCGGACCTGTCCACGGTGGCCGAGGTGCCCACGGCGGAGCCCGCGGACTTCGAGCGCGCCGTGCTGGCCGCGAGGCGCGCCTTCGGCGGCTGGTCGCGGACGCCGGCCGCCGAACGGACCGGACTCGTCCTGCGCTTCCTGTCGTCCCTGGAGGCGCGGCGCCGCGAACTCGAGGACACCGTCGTCGCCGAGACCGGCGCGCTGCTGCCGTCGGTCCGGACGCTGCACGTCGCGGGCGCGATCGAGCAGGCCCGCGCCGCCGTCCGGATCCACGCGTCCCTGCCCGAGGAGGAGCACAACCCCGTCCCGCTGGACGACCTCGTCGCCGGCGGCCGGGTCGTCACCAGCGTCATCGGGTGGGAGCCGCTCGGCGTCGTCGCGGCCATCCCGGCCTACAACGTGCCGCTGTTCCTGGCGCTGTGGAAGGTCGTCCCGGCGCTGCTGACCGGCAACACCGTCGTCCTGCGGCCGAGCCCGCTCGCCCCGCTCGCGGTGCTGGCCGCGGGCGAGGCCGCCGAGGAGGCGGGGCTCCCGCCCGGGGTGCTGAACGTGCTCGTCGAGGAGGGCACCGCCGGGGCCGTCCTGATGACGAGCGCGCCGGAGGTCGACGCCGTGTCGTTCACCGGCTCCAGCGCCGTCGGCGCCGCGATCGCCGCGCAGGCCGCGCCCACCCACAAGCGGGTGATGCTCGAACTCGGCGGCAAGTCCGCGGGCGTCTACCTGCCCGACGCGGTCGGACGGGCGGCGGACGGCATCGCGGTCGTGATGCGCGCGATGGCGGGCCAGGGCTGCGTCCTGCAGACCCGGGTGCTGGTCCCGAAGGAGACCAAGCGGCGCGTCCTGAACGAGGCGGCCGACCGGGTCGCCGCGCTCCGGCTCGGCGACCCGCGCGACCCGTCGACGGACGTCGGCCCCCTCATCAGCGACGCGCAGGTGCGCCGGTGCGAGGACCACGTCGCCGCGGCGCGCGGGCACGGCGGCCGGGTCGTCGCCGGCGGCCGGGCGCGCCGCGACCTCGGCGGCCACTTCTTCGAGCCGACGGTCGTCGACCTCGACGACACGGCCAACCCGCTGGCCCAGGAGGAGACCTTCGGGCCGGTCGTCTCCGTGATCGGCTACCGCGACCTCGACCACGCCGTCGAGCTGGCGAACGACACCGTCTACGGGCTGTCCGGGGCGGTGTTCGGCGCGGCCGACCGGGCGCTCGCCGTCGCCCGCCGCATCCGGTCCGGAACCGTGCTGGTCAACGGCGGCTACTTCGGGCCGTTCGCGTCGTCCGGCGGCCGGCGCCACAGCGGCCAGTGGCGCGAGCGCGGACGCGAGGGGATCCGCGCCTACCAGCAGCTCAAGCACATCACGGCGACGGCCCTGTGACCGGCCGCGACGGAAGGGACGAGGCGCAATGCTGCTAGAGGAGATCTCCCGGCTCGACCCGGACAAGATCCGCACCCTGTTCGACACCGGCGGCGAGTACCGCCGGGCCATCTCCGGCGGGGACTACGTCGAGGACTTCCACACCGACCTGCGGCGCGCGCGCGAGAGCGGCCCCGTGCACGAGGGCTGTGTCGAGGAGGTGCTGGGCCTTCCCCGCCCCGAGTACGCGCAGCGGTGGACGGAGCCCGCCTTCTCCGCCTTCGACTACGACACGGTCAACGCCGTGTTCCGCGACGACGAGACGTTCAACTCCCAGATCCTCCGCGGGACCTTCGCCACGTTCGGGCCGAACATCCTCGGCATGGACGGGACCGAGCACGCCCGCCACCGCGCCGTCGTCCAGCCCTCGTTCGGCCGCGCCGCGATGCGCTGGTGGACCGACCGCTGGATCGCCGGGATCACCGACACCCTCCTCCGGCGCGTCGAAGGGCGCGGGCGGGCGGAGCTGAACCTCGACTTCTGCGCGCTGCTCCCGCTGCTGACGATCACCGGGAGCTTCGGCGTCCGGATGGCGGAGTCGCTGCGGCTCCGCGAGGTGATCGAGCGGATGATCGGCGCCGACGTGCCCCGGGAGGACAAGCTGGCCGCCTCCGCGGACGCCGCGGACATGCTGCTGCCGCTGATCGCGCACCGGCGCGAGAACCCGCAGGACGACCTGATCAGCAGGCTGGTCCGGGAGCGGGTCCGCGACGAGGACGGCACCCTCCGCGGCGTCACCGACGAGGAGGTCCTGGCGTTCGCGCGGCTGATCCTCACGGCCGGCTCCGGGACGACGTGGCGGCAGCTCGGCATCACGCTGTGGGCGCTGCTGAACAACCCGGACCAGCTCGGCGCCGTCCGGCGCGACCGGTCGCTCGTCCGGGCCGCGATCGAGGAGTCGCTGCGCTGGGAGGTGACCGACCCGACGTTCTTCCGCATGGCGACGCGGGACGCCTCGCTCGGCGGTGTCCGCATACCGGCGGGCTCTCGGGTGGCGCTGTGCCTCACCGCCGCGAACCACGACCCGTCCCGGTGGGACGACCCGGACTCCTTCGACGTGTTCCGGCCGCTGCGCCCGCACCTGTCGTTCGCCGGCGGCCCGCACGTGTGCCTCGGCATGCACCTCGCCCGCGCGGAGATGACGGTGGCGCTGAACGCGATCCTCGACCGGCTGCCGAACCTGCGCTGGGACCCGGACGAGCCCCGCCCCGTCCTCATGGGCCTGCAGATGCGCGGCCCGGCCCGGCTCCCGGTGGTGTTCGGATGACCGGCGGCACCACGGGCGGCGGCACCACGGGCGGCGGCACCACGGGCGGCGGCACCACGGGCGGCGGCACCACGGGCGGCGGCGCGGCGGGCGGCGGGCGCCCGGAGGTCGCGGTCACGCCGCGGACCTGCGTCGGCACGGGGGTGTGCGCGTTCTACGCCCCCGCCACCTTCGAGCTCGACGAGCGGGGGAGGGTGCGGATCGCGACCGGGCCCGGCGAGGACTCCGCCGAGGACATCGGCAACGCCGCCGAGGCATGCCCCACCCAGTCGATCACGCTGTCCTCCACCGGCGAGAGATGACTGTTCTCCTTGTCGAGAACGTGATATTCACAAGCCGTCGGCGGCCCCGCACCGGGAATTGGAGCCATCACCATGCGAACGATCCCTGAGGCCCTGGTTAAGCGGTACGAGGCGGAGGGCTGGTGGACCCGGGAGACCCTCGGGGAGATGCTGGCAAGGGGCCTGGCCGCCGCCCCCGACTCGGTGTTCCGGGTCTACTCGTCGGTGCGGCCGTGGTCCGGCACCTTGCGCGACGTCGAGCGGACCGCCCGCAGGCTCGCCGCCGGGCTCCAGGCCCGCGGCGTCCGGCCCGGCGACGTGGTGGCGTTCCAGTTGCCGAACTGGATGGAGGCGGCGGCGGTCTTCTGGGCGTCGGCGTTCCTCGGGGCGACGGTCGTGCCGATCGTCCACTTCTACGGCCGCAAGGAGGTCGGGTACATCCTCAAGGCCGTCCGCCCGCGGGTGTTCGTGACCGCCGAGCGGTTCGGCCGCCTGGAGTTCCAGGCCGACGTCTGCGCGGACGTCCCGGTCGTCGGGGTGGTGGGGCGCGACTTCGACGACCTGCTCGCCGCCGACCCGCTGCCCGGCGTGGCGGCCGTGGACCCGGCCGGCCCGGCGGTGATCGCGTTCACCTCCGGCACGACGCGCGACCCCAAGGGCGTCGTGCACAGCCACCGGACGCTGGGCTACGAGACCCGCCAGCTCTCCGACCGCTACCCGCCGGACATCGCCCGGCAGATCACCTCCGCGCCGGTCGGCCACTTCATCGGCATGATCTCGGCGTTCCTGATCCCCGTGCTACGCGGCTGGGGCGTGAACCTCGCCGACGTCTGGGACCCCGGCCGGGTCCTGGCGCTGATGAAGAGCGACGACCTGACCGTGTGCGGCGGCGTCCCGTACTACATGACGAGCCTGCTCGACCATCCCGACTTCACGCCGGAGCATCTGCCGAACATGCGGTTCGCCGGACTCGGGGGAGCGGCCGTCCCGCTGGCGGTCACCACCCGGCTCACGGACCTCGGCATCACCGTCCACCGGTCGTACGGCAGCACCGAGCACCCGTCCATCACGGGCTCGGCGCTCACCGCTCCGGCGGCCAAGCGCCTGCACACCGACGGCGAAGCGCTGCCCGGCGTGGAGATCCGGCTGGGCGAGGACGGTGAGATCTTCAGTCGTGGTCCGGACCTGTGCATCGGCTACACCGACCCGGAGCTGACCGAGCGGGCGTTCGACGACGACGGCTGGTACCGGACGGGCGACATCGGCGTGGTGGACGAGGACGGCTATCTGACGATCACCGATCGCAAGTCCGACATCATCATCCGGGGCGGGGAGAACATCAGCGCCCTTGAAGTCGAGGAGGCGCTGCTCGGCATGCCGGGCGTCGCCGAGGCCGCCGTCGTCGCGGCGCCCGACGCACGGCTCGGCGAGCACGCCGCGGCCGTGGTCCGGCCGAAGCCGGACGCCGCGGCGCCGACGATCGAGGAGATGCGGGCCCATCTGGAGCGGGCGGGGCTCGGCCGGCAGAAGTGGCCAGAGGAGCTGCACGCCGTCGAGGACTTCCCGCGCACCGCCAGCGGCAAGGTCCAGAAGTTCCTGCTCCGCCGCGAGATCGCGGCGCGCGCCGGGGAGGGCGGGGCCGCCCCCGCGGCCCGTGGAATTTAAGTTCTCAATATGCGAGAGTTGAATTCTCGCTGAGTGATGGGAGCTTCTGGGATGCGCACGATCCCTCCTGAGCTGGTCAAGCGGTACGAGGCGGAGGGCTGGTGGACCGGAGACACGATCGGGGACCTGCTGGCGCGGGGGCTCCGCGACGCTCCCGACGCGGTGTTCCGCGTGCATTCGGCCGTACGGCCGTGGTCAGGGACGTTCCGCGACGTCGAGCGGGTCGCGCGGCGGCTCGCGGCGGGGCTGCGGGAGCGCGGCGTCGGGCCGGGCGATGTGGTGTCGTTCCAGTTGCCGAACTGGATGGAGGCGGCGGCGGTCTTCTGGGCGTCGGCGTTCCTCGGGGCGACGGTCGTGCCGATCGTCCACTTCTACGGCCGCAAGGAGGTCGGGTACATCCTGCGGTCGATCCGGCCGCGGGTGTTCGTCGGCGCCGAGCGGTTCGGGCGCCTGGAGTTCCAGCCGGACCTGTGCGCGGACGTCCCGGTCGTCGGTGTGGTGGGGCGCGACTTCGACGACCTGCTCGCCGCCGACCCGTGGCCGGGGGTGGAGGCCGTCGACCCGGCCCTTCCGGCCCTGATCGCGTTCACGTCCGGCACGACGCGCGACCCGAAGGGCGTCGTGCACAGCCACCACACGCTCGGCTACGAGACCCGCCAGCTCGCCGGGCTGTACCCGCCCGACCGCGGCCGGCAGCTCACGTCCGCTCCGGTCGGCCACTTCATCGGCATGGTGAACGCCTTCCTGATCCCCGTGCTGGACGGGACGCCGGTGAACCTCTCCGACGTCTGGGACCCGGCGCAGGCGCTGGCGCTGATGAGGAGCGACGGCCTCACCGTCGGCGGCGGAGCGGCGTACTACATGACGAGCCTTCTCGACCATCCCGACTTCAAGCCGGAGCACCTCGCGCACATGAAGTACGCGGGGCTCGGCGGCTCGTCCGTGCCGGCGGCGGTGTGCGACCGGCTGGCCCGGCTGGGGATCACGGTGTTCCGCTCGTACGGCAGCACCGAGCACCCGTCGATCACCGGTTCGCGGCACACCGCGCCCGAGCGCAAGCGGCTCCGCACGGACGGGGACGTCCTGCCGGGTGTGGAGATCCGGCTCGGCGAGGACGGTGAGATCTTCAGCCGGGGTCCGGACCTGTGCATCGGCTACACCGATCCGGAGCTGACCGAGCGGGCGTTCGACGAGGACGGCTGGTACCGCACCGGGGACGTCGGCGTGGTGGACGAGGACGGCTATCTGACGATCACCGATCGCAAGTCGGACATCATCATCCGGGGCGGGGAGAACATCAGCGCCCTTGAAGTCGAGGAGGCGCTGCTCGGCATGCCGGGCGTCGCCGAGGCCGCCGTCGTGGCGGCGCCCGACGAGCGGCTCGGCGAGCACGCCGCGGCGGTGCTGCGCCTGCGTCCCGGGCGGAAGCCTCCGAGCCTCGGCGAGATGCGCGACCACCTGGAGCGGATGGGGCTGGCCCGGCAGAAGTGGCCGGAGGAGCTGCACGCCGTCGAGGACTTCCCGCGCACCGCCAGCGGCAAGATCCAGAAGTTCCTGCTCCGCCGGGACATTGCGATGCGCGCATAGTGAGAATAGTATTCTCGCTATCGGTAAAGGAGGATCTCGATGACGACGCGCGCGCTGCCGTATCCGCTGTTCGACGCCGACAACCACCTGTACGAGACGCAGGACGCCCTGACCCGGTACCTGCCGAAGCAGTACGCGGGCGCCATCCGCTACGTCCAGGTGGACGGACGCACCAAGATCGCGATCCGCGGCCAGATCAGCGAGTACATCCCCAACCCCACCTTCGACGTCGTCGCCCGCCCGGGCGCGATGGAGGACTACTTCCGGCACGGCAACCCCGAGGGCAAGAGCAAGCGGGAGATCTTCGGCGAGCCGATGCGCTCCGTCCCCGCGTTCCGCGAGCCGGGCCCGCGCCTGGAGCTGATGGACGAGCTGGGCATCCAGCGCACGCTGATGTTCCCCACGCTCGCCAGCCTCATCGAGGAGCGGATGCGCGACGACCCCGACCTCATCCACGTGGTCGTCCACGCCCTCAACCAGTGGCTGCACGAGACCTGGTCCTTCAACTACATGGACCGCATCTACACCACGCCCGTCATCAGCCTGCCCATCGTGGAGAAGGCGATCGCGGAGCTGGACTGGTGCCTGGAGCGCGGCGCGAAGGTCGTGCTGATCCGGCCCGCGCCCGTCCCGGGGTACCGGGGCCCGCGCTCGTTCGCGCTCCCCGAGTTCGACCCGTTCTGGAAGCGGATCGTCGACGAGGGCGTGCTCGTCGGGATGCACTCCTCCGACAGCGGCTACAGCCGGTACGCCAACGACTGGGAGGGCCACGGCGCGGAGATGCTGCCGTTCAAGACCAACGCGTTCCGGATGCTGGCCGAGTGGCGGCCGGTCACCGACGCGGTGGGGTCCATGGCCTGCCACGGCCTGCTGTCGCGGTTCCCCGAGCTGAAGATCGCGGTCATCGAGAACGGCTCGTCCTGGCTGCCGCCGCTGCTGGACCAGCTCGCCGACGTGCACAAGAAGGCGCCGGAGGCGTTCACCGAGGACCCGGTCGAGGCCGTCAAGCGCAACATCCACGTCAGCCCGTTCTGGGAGGAGGACATGGCCGAGCTCGCCGGCCTCATCGGGGTCGAGCGGGTGCTGTTCGGCTCGGACTACCCGCACCCGGAGGGGCTCGCCGACCCGGTCAGCTACGTCGACGCGCTCGGCCGGCTGTCCGAGGCCGACCAGGCGAAGATCATGGGCGGCAACCTCGCCCGCCTGATGTCCGTATGACGCGTCCGCATCCGGCGATGAACGATCCCGCGAAGACGGATCCCGCGAAGACGGATCCCGCGAAGAGCGGCCTCACGCGGACCGCGTCCGGCATCCCGCTCCAGCCGGTCTACGGGCCGGCGGACGCGGGAGCCGAGCCGCCCGAACCGGGGCGCTTCCCGTTCACCCGCGGCAACTACGCTTCCGGCTACCGGGGCCGGCTCTGGACGTTCCGGCAGTACTCCGGGTTCGGCACCGCGGAGGAGTCCAACCGCCGCTACCGCTACCTGCTCGACCAGGGCGGCACCGGGCTCTCCGTGGCGCTGGACCTGCCCACCCAGTGCGGCTACGACTCCGACGACCCGGAGGTGGCCGACGAGGTCGGCCGCGTCGGCGTCGCCGTCGACACCCTCGCCGACGCCGAGATCCTGTTCGACGGCATCCCGCTGGACGCGATCAGCACCAGCTTCACCATCAACGGGACGGCGGCGATCCTGCTGGCGTTCTACGTGGCCGCGGCCGAGCGCAAGGGGGTGCCGCGCGCGAAGCTCACCGGCACCATCCAGAACGACATCCTCAAGGAGTACGCCTCGCGCGGCACCTGGATCTGGCCGCCGGAGCCGTCGCTGCGGCTGATCGCCGACACCATCGAGTTCTGCGCGGCGGAGGTGCCGCGGTTCAACGCGATCTCGGTGGCGGGCGCGCACTTCCGCGACGCCGGCGCCAACGCCGTCCAGGAGATGGCGTTCACACTCGCCGACGGGGTGACCTACTGCGACACCGTCGTCGAGCGCGGCCGCATGACGATCGAGGAGTTCGCGCCGCAGGTGTCGTTCTTCTTCTACACGCACGGCGACTTCTTCGAGGAGATCGCCAAGTACCGGGCGGGACGGCGGCGCTGGGCGACCATCGTCCGGGAACGCTACGGCGCGACCACCGACAAGGCGTCGATGTTCCGGTTCGGCTGCGTGGCGGGCGGCGCGTCCCTGTACGCGCCGCAGGCGCGCAACAACGTCGTGCGGGTCGCCTACGAGGCGATGGCGTCGGTGCTCGGCGGCGTCCAGTCGATGTTCACCGCCGCGTGGGACGAGCCGTTCGCGCTGCCCAGCGAGGAGTCGGCGACGCTGGCGCTGCGCACCCAGCAGATCCTCGCCCACGAGACGGGCGTCGCCCGGGTCGCCGACCCGCTCGGCGGCTCCTACTTCGTGGAGGCGCTCACCGACGCGACCGAGGCGCGCATCGTCGAGATCATGGACGACCTCGACCGGCACGGCGGGATGGTCCGCGCGATCGAGGACGGCTACCTGCAGGGCCTCATCGCCGACGAGGCGTACCGGCTCCAGCGGGACGTCGAGTCCGGGGCGCGCCCGGTCGTCGGCGTCAACCGGTTCGCCTCCGACGAGCCGGCGCCGGAGATCGCGACCTACGAGCTGGACGCGGCCGGCCGGGACCGGCAGCTGAAACGGCTGGCGCGGGTGAAGGCGGAGCGCGATCCCGCCGACGTCCGCGCCCGGCTCGCCGACCTGTCCCGTGCCGCCGAAGGCGAGGACAACCTGATGGGCCCCCTGATCGACTGCGCCGGCGCCTACTGCACGGTCGGCGAGATGGTCGCCGCGCTGAAGGCGGTCTGGGGCGAGTTCCAGCAGCCGGTGGTGTTCTGATGCCGGCCCGCGTCCTGATCGCCAAGCCCGGCCTCGACGGCCACGACCGCGGCGCGAAGGTCGTCGCCCGCGCGCTGCGCGACGCCGGCTTCGAGGTGGTGTTCACCGGCATCCGGCAGCGCGTCGACGACATCGTCGCGATCGCGCTGCAGGAGGACGTCGCGGTCGTCGGCCTCAGCATCCTGTCCGGCGCGCACCTGGCGCTCACCGCCCGCACCGTCGAGGGCCTGCGCGCCGCCGGCGCCGCCGACATCACCGTCATCGTCGGTGGCACCGTCCCGGCGGCGGACGTCCCGCGCCTGCGCGAGGCGGGCGCCGCCGCGGTGTTCCCGACCGGCACCCCGCTCGACGAGCTCGTGGACGGGGTGCGCGCGCTGACCGCCGCCCCCGCCCCGACCGAGCGGGGCTGACCCCCTGACCCTCCGCGCACGGCGCGCGCGGAGGCGCACGCGGCCGGGCCGGCACCCGGCCCCGTGCGCGTGGACCTGACCTCAGCGAACTTGGAGGAGCCGTGCGGATCGGTGTGATGAGCGGGCCGGAGCGCGGGGACTCCGCCCGCAAGGCGAAGCGGATGGTGGACGACGCCCGGTGGGCCGAGTCCGCCGGGCTGGACACCGTGTGGGTGCCGCAGGTCCCGACGGATTTCGACGCGCTGCTGGCGGTGGCGCTGATGGGCACGGCGACGGACCGGATCGAGATCGGGACCGCGGTCGTCCCGCTGCAGGCGCAGCATCCGATCGCGCTCGCGCGGCAGGCGCTGTCCGCGCAGGCCGCCACGGGCGGGCGGCTCGCGCTCGGCGTCGGCCCGTCCCACCACTGGATCGTGCGGGACATGCTCGGGCTGCCCTACGAGCGGCCCGCCGGGTACACCCGCGACTACCTCGACGTCCTCGACGCCGCGTTCGCCGGGCCGGGCCCGGTCGAGGTGGAGAACAAGACGTTCACGGTGCACAACCCGCTGGGCCTCGGGCCGGTGGGCCCGCTGCCGGTGCTGGTCGCCGCGCTCGGCCCGGTGATGCTGAAGCTCGCGGGGGAGCGCGCCGACGGGACCGTGCTGTGGATGGCGGACGAGAAGGCCGTCGGCGAGCACGTCGTCCCGCGCATCACGGCGGCGGCCGAGGCCGCCGGACGTCCCGCGCCGCGGATCGTCGCGGGCGTCCCGGTGTGCCTGTGCAGGCCGTCGGAGGTGGACGCGGCGCGCGAGCGCGCCAACCGCGTCCTCGGCGAGGCGGAGATCTCCCCGAACTACCAGCGGCTGCTGGAGTACGGCGCCGCCCGCGACGTCGGCGACATCTGCGCGGCCGGCGACGAGGCGGCCATCAGGGCGCGGCTGCGCCGGTTCGCCGACGCCGGCGTCACCGACCTGTCGGTGCGGCTGCTGCCGATCGGCGAGGGCCGGGACGAGCTGGTCGCCTCCAAGGAGCGGACCAAGGAGATGCTCGCCGGGCTGGCGGCGGAGCTGAGATGAGCGCCGGGCCGCTGGCGGGCGTCCGCGTGCTGGAGGTCGGCCACATCCTCGCCGGCCCCTACGCCACGATGATGCTCGCCGACCTCGGCGCCGAGGTCACCAAGATCGAGCCACCGGGCGGGGACCTGTCGCGGCAGGTCAGCGACGCCTACTTCGCCAGCCTCAACCGCGGCAAGCGCAGCGTCCGGCTGGACCTGACGGCCGAGGACGGGCAGGCCCGGCTAGGCGAACTGGTCGCGGAGTCGCACGCGCTGCTGGTCAACCTCAAGCCGTCCGCGATCCACCGGCTCGGGCTCACCTACGACGCGCTGCGGCGGCACAACGAGCGGATCGTCTGCGTCGCGCTCACCGGCTTCGGCCTGCACGCCGGCGACCACCCCGCCTTCGACTACGTCGTCCAGGCCGCGACCGGGGTCGCCGCGCTGACCGGCGACCCGTCCGGGCCGCCGACGCTGCCGGGCTACTCGTCGGCCGACAACTCGGCGGGGCTGACCGCCGCGCTGGGGCTGCTCGCCCAGATCGTGTCGGGACGCGGCGGGCAGGTGGAGGTGTCGCTGCGCGACGTGATGCTGTCCCAGCTCAACTACCGCGCGTCCGCCTACCTCAACGAGGGCGCCGAGCCCCGCCGCCTGCCGTTCGGGGCGCACTCGTACTACGTCCCGGCGCAGCTCTTCCCGACCGCCGACGGATATCTGGCGTTGTTCATCACCCACGACGGCTTCTGGCGGGCGTTCTGCGGTGAGACGGGCGTCGAGGGCTTCCCGACGATGGCGGATCGGGTGGCCCGGCGCGAAGAGGTCCTCGCCGTGGTGACGGGCGTCCTCGCCACGGACACCGCCGCGGGCTGGGAGGCCCGGCTGCGCCCCCTGGGCATCCCGGCCGCCGCCGTCCGGACGCTGCCGGAGGCGCTGCTGGCCGCCCCCGACGTCATCGTGAAGGCGGGGGAGTACCGGCTGGTCGGCAGCCCGATCAAGGTCGCCGGATACGAGCCCCGTTACGGCGCGCCGCCCCGGCTCGGCGAGCACGGCGACCCGGCGAACACGCCCTCGGTCACATGAGCGGGCGGTCAACGCGCGGCGATGCGGGCGAGCGGGCCGCGCTCGCCTTCGAGGAGCGCGAGTACAGTGCCGCGCGGCTCGACGCGCTCGCCGGCGGGCTGGCCCTGACGCTGGCGCGGCGGGGCGTGCGGCCCGGCGACCGCGTCGCGCTCATGTGCTCGAACCGGCCCGAGTTCGTCGTCGCCGTCCGGGCGATCTGGCGGCTCGGGGCGGCGGTCGTGCTGTTCAGCCCCGCCTGGAGGCGCGGCGAGGTCGAGCACGCCCTGAAGATCACCGAGCCGGCGCACGCGGTGGGCGACCATCCGCTCCTTGCCGAGCTCATGCTGATGCTGCACCTGGACGAGGAGCCGATCGAGCCGTCGTCCGCGACCTTCCCCGAGCCCGCGCCCGGCGCCGACGCCGTCCTGGTGTTCAGCTCCGGGACGACCGGCCTGCCGAAGGCCGTCCGGCACACGCACGCCTCGTTCCGCGCCGCCGTCCGCGACTGGCGCGCGACCCTCGAGCTGACCGGGCGCGACCGGATCCAGATCGCCACGCCGCCCTCGCACATCCTCGGCCTGCTCAACATCGAGACGGCGCTGGAGACCGGCGCCTGGATGCGGCTGCACCGCCGCTTCGACCTGGACGTGCTGCTGCGCGCCATCGAGGCCGACCGGATCACCGTGGAGATGGCCGTCGCGCCGATCGCGCTGGCGATCGCGTCGCATCCGAAGCTGGAGTCGTTCGACCTGTCGTCGCTGCGCTACATCATGTGGGGCGCGACGCCGGTGACCCCGGAGGTCGCCGAGACCGTCACCCGGCGGACGGGCGTCGGCTGGGTGCCCGCCTACGGCGCGAGCGAGCTGCCCGTCATCGCCTGCAATCCCGTCCGCGGCGCGCGCCTGGACAGCGTGGGACGCGCCGCGCCGGGGGTGACGCTGCGGGTGGTGTCGCTGGAGACCGGTGCGGTGGCGGGGCCGGGGGAGACCGGCGAGATCCAGGCCAGGTCGGCGTCGCTCATGGCCGGCTACCTGCCCGCGGACGCGACCGCGGCCGCCTTCGACGACGGCTGGTACCGCACCGGCGACGTCGGCCACATCGACGCCGACGGCTGGGTCCGCCTCACCGACCGCGCCAAGGAAATGATCAAGGTGCGCGGGTTCCAGGTCGCGCCCGCCGAGGTCGAGGCCGTCCTGCACGGCCATCCCGGTGTCGCCGACTGCGCCGTGTACGGGATCCAGGACGCGGCGGACGGGGAGGCGGTCGTCGCGGCGGTCGCCCCGGCCGAGTCCGCCGAGCCGGTCGGGCCCGCCGAGCTGATCGCGCTGGTGGGCGACCGGCTGGCCTCCTACAAGCGGCCGAAGGAGGTCGTGCTCGTCGAGGAGATCCCGCGCCTGCCGTCGGGCAAGGTGCTGCGCCGGGTGCTCAAGGAACGCCACGGACGCGCGCCCGGCGGCTGAACGGCGGCGGGCCGCCGGTCAGTCCTCCGGCGCCAGCTTCTCCAGCACCGGCATCGGCACATGGTTCGCCCATCCCGTCCCCGGCCAGTTGAACCAGCCGGAGGACGCGTGGGTGCCGCCGTCCGGGTGCAGGGTGCTCCCGGTGACATAAGCCGACAGGCCCGACGCGAGGAACACCACGCACCCCGAGACGTCGGCGGCCCGGCCCACCCGTCCCATGGGGAACGCGACGCGGATCCCGGCCGGGTCGGACAGGGCGTGGTCGCCTGCCGACAGCTTCGCGAGGTTCGCCGTCGGGGCGTAGTCGGGCGCGACGTTGTTGACCCGGATGCCGTCCGGGGCCAGCTCGACGGCGAGCGTCCGCCCGAACTGCTCGACCGCGGCCTTCGCCGCCGCGTAGACCGCGAAGCCGGGCGCGGCCCGGTGCGCCTCGATGGTCGTGATGTTGACGATGCTGCCGCCGCGCCCGCCCGCCCGCATCCGCCCGGCGGCGAGCGAGCAGGCGTGCAGGACGTGCGTCAGGTTCGCGCGCAACAGCGCGTCCCAGCCCTTCGGCGTGGTGTCGGTGAAGGGCGCCCGGAACGTCCCGCCGACGACGTTGACGAGGGTGTCGAGGCGTCCCCAGCGGTCGTCCACGGCCGCGAACAGCGCGGCGAGCGCGTCGGGATCGCGGACGTCGCCCTGCCGGACGATCGCGTCGCGGCCCTGCTCCTCCAACGAGCCCCGCAGCGAGGCGACCGCGTCGCCGTCGACGTCGAGCACCGCGGGGCGGACGCCGTTGGCGGCCAGATCCGCCGTGACCGCCTCGCCGAGGCCGCCCGCACCGCCCGTGATCACCGCGACGGTGCCGGCGAGGCCGCCGCGTTCCTCGAACCAGCCCATGCCGCTACCGCCCGTCCCGCAGATAGGTGGCGCCGAACGAGTCCAGGAACTCCAGCGTGGCCGGGAGCGAGGCGGTCCGGCTCGACACCAGCACCCAGGTGACGCCCGCCTTCTCGATCTCGCCGAGCGCCTCCCGGTGCCGGTCCGCGTCGGCGGCGGGCGCCTCGATCCCCGGGCCCTGGTAGGAGTGCAGCACGTCGATGCGGTCGTCGCGGCCGGCCGCGGCAGCCGCGTCCCGCATCTCGGACACGGCCGCGGCCAGCTCGTCGAGCGTGCCGAGGGCGGGGGTGCGGGCGGTGGTGCTCAGCTGCGCGCCGCCGGTCATCGGCATCCAGCCCTGCGCCCGCTCCGCGACGCGGCGGCGGCTGAGCCGGGAGTTGCCGCCGATCCAGACCGGGATCGGGTCCTGGACGGGGCGGGGCCGCGCGATGACGTCGCGGGCGCTGAAATGCCGGCCTTGGTAGCCGAACGGCTCGCCGCTCCAGTGCAGCGGGAGCACGTCCAGCGTCTCGTCGAACAGGGCGTTGCGCTCGTCGATGTCGACGCCGAGGGCGTGGAACTCGCTCTTCTGGTAGCCGGTGCCGAGCCCGAGGATCAGCCGGCCGCCCGAGAGCTTGTCGAGCGTCGCGGCGGCCTTGGCCAGCAGGAACGGGTTGCGGTAGGGCGCGACGGCCAGATGGGTGAGCAGCCGCAGCCGCTCGGTCGCCGCGGCGACGTACCCGAGCGCGACGAACGGATCGAGCGTCTGGTGCCCGCCCGACGCCAGCCACCGGGCGCCCGGCACCGGGTGCTCGCTGAGCGACAGCCCGTCGAAGCCGGCGCGCTCCGCCGCGGCCGCCACATCGCGCAGCGGCCCGGCGTCGAGGACGTCGCCGTCGAGCCCGCCGGTCTCGGGATAGTGGAAGATGAACCGCATCGGCACCTCACGGGTGTTGGACGAAGGGGAAGATGCGCGTGAAGTCCGCGCCGGGCTCGGCGTCGGCGAACCGCTCCCAGATCGACGCCGTCACCGCGCCGACCGCGGTGGGGCCGCCCTGGTCCTGCACCGAGCGCAGGTAGAGGCGGACGTCCTTGCTCATGAGGGAGTTGGTGAAGCCCGACGCGTAGCGGCCGGTGAGCACGTGCTCGGGGAACTTGTCGCTGGTCGCGGCGCTGCGGCCGCTCGCCGCGTTCAGCACGGTGAGCATCGTGCCCATGTCGAGCCCGGCCGCCACCCCGAACGCGACCGCCTCGCTGGTCGCGGCGAGCGCGGTCGCCGACAGGAAGTTGTTCGCCAGCTTCAGGGCCTGCGCGAGCCCCGGCCGGTCGCCGACCCGGTGGCGGCGGTCGCTCAGCCCGGCGAGCACCGGCTCGACGCGCTCGCAGGCCTCGTCCGTCCCGGAGTACATGACCGCGAGCGTGCGGGCGCGGGCTCCCGCGACACCCCCCGACACGGGCGCGTCGACGTAGCCGATCCCGCTCTCCGCCAGCAGCGCGGCGACGTCACGGGCGGCGCTCACCCCGATCGTGGAGGTGTCGACGACGTGGGCGGCGCGGCGGCCGGGCGTCCCGGCGATCTCCCGGGCCACCTGCTCGGAGGCCGTCCCGTCCGGCAGGCTGAACACCACGACGTCGGTCTTCTCGGCGACCTGCCCGGCGTCACCGACATGGGTCGCGCCCGGCGGGCAGCGCTCCGGCCCGGCGGCGTCGTGCGCGACGACCGTCAGGCCCGCTCCGACGAGGTTGGCGGCCAGCGCGGCGCCCATGTTGCCGAGGCCCACGAACCCGACGGCCGTCACCGCCCCGCCCCGTCCCGCGCGGCCCGCTCGCGTTCGGCGCGGACCTGCTTGACGCTCCTCCGCGCGGCGACGCCTGCCGGGGCGCCGCAGTAGCCGGTGACCTGGAACAGGAGTTCGTCGATCTCCGCGTCGGTCACGCCCGCGCGGTGCGCGCTGCCCGCGTGCAGGCGGAACTCCTCCATCCGCCCGAGCGCGGCGGTCATCGCCAGCACCAGCAGGCTCCGGTCGCGGTTGGTCAGGGCGCCGCCCCGCGCCCACGCGCCCCACGCCACCGCCGTCACGTAGTCCTGGAAGTCCGCGGTGACCGGGTCGGGATCGGCGGCCGAGGCGTCGACGTAGGCGTCGCCGAGCACGGCGCGGCGCACCGCGCGCGCCGCGCTCAGCTTCTCGCTCTCTTCCATGGGGTCCTCTCCGGGGCGGAGCCCTCAGGGGCGCAGGGACAGGCTGATCGTCTTGGTCTGGGCGTACTCGTGGAGGGCCTCGATGCCCTTCTCGCGTCCGTATCCGCTGGCCTTGAAGCCGCCGAACGGCGTCTCGACGCCGAGCGCGCCGCCGTTCACCGCCACCTGCCCCGCGTCGATCCGCTCGGCGACCCGCAGCCCGCGGGCCGCGTCGCCGCTCCAGACCGCCGCGACGAGCCCGTAGTCGGTGTCGTTGGCGAGCGCGACCGCCTCGGCCTCGTCCGCGAACGGCATCGTGACGAGGACGGGCCCGAACACCTCCTCGCGGGCGATCCTGAGGTCGGGTGCCACCCCGGCGTAGACGGTCGGACGGATGAACCGCCCGCTCGCCCCGGGCCCGTCGTCGTAGGCGGACCCGCCGGTGACCGGAACCGCGCCCTGGCGCTTCGCGTCGTCGAAGTGCCCGAGGACCTTGCGGAATTGCGCCTCGGTGATCATCGGGCCGAAGTCGGCGCCCGGCCGGAGCCGCTCGACGGCCTCCACCACGCCCGCGACCACCGCGTCATGGGCGGGCGCCTCGACGAGGAGGCGGGTCGTGGCGGAGCACACCTGCCCGGCGTTGAACGCGACCGCCGACACCGCGGCGGCGATCGCCCGGTCGGTGTCGGCGTCGGCGAACACCACCAGCGGCGACTTGCCGCCGAGTTCGAGCGTCATCGGGACGAGCCGGTCGGCGGCGATCCCGGCCAGGAGCCGTCCGGTGGCGACCGAGCCGGTGAAGGTCACGCGCCGCACCCCGGGATGGGCGGCGAGCGGCGTGCCCGCGTCCGGGCCGGTGCCCGTCACCACGTTCAGCAGCCCGTCCGGGAGCCCGGCCTCTCCGGCGAGGCGGGCCAGGCACAGCGTCGACACCGAGGTGAACTCCGACGGCTTGGCGACCACCGCGTTCCCGGCGGCCAGCGCCGGAGCGAGCGCCCGGCACGCCTGGTTCAGGGGCAGGTTCCACGGGGTGATCGCCGCGACGACGCCGTACGGTTCGAGCCGCGTGTAGGCGTGGTTCCCCGCGCCGAGGTCGATGGTGCGGCCGTGGTGGGCGCGCAGGATCCCGGCGTAGTAGCGGAAGTAGTCGGCCGACATGCCGACCTCCATGCGGAGCTGGCCCTCGGTCTTCCCGGTGCACGCCCGCTCCACTTCCATGAGCTCTTCGGCGCCGCTTTCGATGGCGCCGGCGACGCGGTGCAGCACCTCGGCGCGCTCCGCGCCGGACCGTTCCGCCCAGCCCGGCTGCGCGGCGGCAGCCGCCGTCACGGCTCGGTCAGCGTCGGCGGCCGAGCCCGCGGCGATCTCGTCGCCCGGCAGCCGCGTCGAGGGGTCGACGGTGGGCAGGTAGCCGCCGTCCGCCGGTTCCGCGGGCCGGCCTCCGATCCAGTGCTGGTGGCGAACGCCCATGTCAGTCCTCGTAGACGACGGTGACGTGCTCGGTCGTCGGCTCGCCCTGGCAGGTGAGGACCCAGCCTTCGGCGACCTCGTCGTCCTCCAGCGCGTTGTTGACGCGCATCTTGGCCTCTCCTTCGGTGACCTGGGCCATGCACGTGGCGCAGTTGCCCGCCTCGCAGGAGAACGGCGGCACGAGCCCGGCTCTGCGCGCGCTCTGGAGCAGCGTCTCGCCGGCGCGCTGCGGGACGGTCTTCTTCTTGCCGCCCTGGGAGATCGTGACCGTGCCCTCCTTCTCCGGGCCCGCCGGCGCCTCGTCCGCAGCGGCGAACCGCTCGATGAAGATGCGGCCTTCCTCCACGCCCAGCGACAGCAGGGTGCTCTCCACGAGGTCCATGAACGGCGCCGGGCCGCAGATGTAGAAGTCGGCGTCCTGGTCGGCGCCGGTGAAGGCGCGGACCCGGTCGCCGGTGACGAGGCCGCGCTCGGCGTCGAGGTGGCGCTCGATCTCGAAGCGCCCGGGATACCGGCCCGCCAGCTCGGCGAGCTCGTCCCCGAAGATGACCGAGCCGCCGTCCCGGTCGGCCGCCAGCACCCGGACGCGCCGCTCGGTGGTGGCCAGCGCGCTCTTGACGAGGGACGCGATCGGCGTGATGCCGCTGCCCCCGCAGAACGCCACCAGCGGGGCCGCGGTCTCGCGCAGGCAGAACGCGCCCGCCGGGCGGGTGACCTCGACCAGGTCGCCGGGCCGGAGGTTGTCGAGCATCCAGTTGGAGACCAGGCCGCCCGGCACCCGCTTCACCGTCGTCCGCAGCTCGGTGTCGGTGTCCGGCGAGCTGGACATCGAGTAGCTGCGCAGGGTCCCGCAGGCCTTGAACGTGAGGAACTGGCCCGCGCGGTAGGAGAACGGCGCGTCGAGCGCGTAGGTCCGCGCGTCGGCCGTCTCGTCGATGACCCGGGTGACCCGGACCGGATGGAAGCCATGGTCGTGCGCCATATATGGAATCTAGCTTCTCTGTCATAGAGAACGCAATTCTCCAGCGGGGATCGCGAGGGTCGGGCACCGCGCGCGGAGGAAGTCGTGCGGGTATCCGAGGTCGACGCGGGTGGCCTCGTCCAGCCGCGCCGCCTGCTCGCCGTCCAGCCGGACGTCCAGCGCGCCGAGGTTGTCGCGGATCTGCGCGGGCCTGCTGGCGCCCAGCACCGGCGTGACGCCCTGCCTCAGCAGCCAGGCGAGCGCGACGCGCGCGGTCGTGGTGCCGATCTCCGACGCCACGGCCGCGGCGGCGTCCACCGCCCGCCGCAGCCCCGGGTACAGCGCCTTCGCCCGGACGCCCGGCTCCTTGCCCGCGAGGAGGCCCCGCGCGAGCGGGCTCCATCCGCTCACGGCCAGCCCGAGCGACGCCGCCATCGGCAGGAGCTCGCGCTCCACCGTGCGGGCCGCCAGCGAGTACTCCACCTGGAGCGCGCAGAAGGCGCTCCACCCGCGCAGCTCGGCGATGGCCTGCGACCGGGCGATCACCCACGCGGGCGTGTTGCTGACGCCGATCGCCAGGACCTTGCCCGCCTGGACGAGGTCGTCGAGCCCGCGCAGGGTCTCCTCGGCCGGCGTGCACTGGTCCCACGCGTGCACCCACAGCAGGTCGACGTGGTCGGTGCCGAGCCGTCGCAGGCTCGTCTCGACGCTGCGGCGCATGCTCTTGCGGTGGGCGCCGCCGGAGTTGGCGTCGTCGCCGGCCGGCAGCGCGAACTTGGTCGCGACCACCACCGCGTCGCGCTCGGCGGCGATCAGCCGGCCGACGATCGTCTCGCTCTCGCCGCCGGAGTAGACGCCGGCGGTGTCGACGAAGTTCCCGCCCGCCGCCCGGTACGCGGCGTAGATGGCGCGGCACGCGTCCTCGTCGGCACCGGCCGTCCGGTCGCCGGAGCCGAACGTCATGGTGCCGAGGCACAGCTCGCTGACCCGCATGCCGGAGCGCCCGAGCAGCCGGTGCCGCATGCCCGTTTCCCGTCCGGGCTCAGGCATCGTCGTCGACCACCCAGTGGACCATCCGGTGCAGCGGGTACATCGCGTCGTGCGGGTTGCCGAGGCTGCTCTTGAGCGCGCTGCCGAGCTTCACCACCCGCTGGACGCCGGCGGTGGCGAGCCGGTCGCGCAGCTCGGCCTTCAGGTGCGCCGGGTAGACGCCGACGGTCTGCGTCGCCACGGTCGCGTGCCCGGCGGAGTCGAGCACGTCCAGGACCGGCACGACGTTGACCGTCTTGTTCGTCGGGTGGAAGTCGACCGGCTCGGGGGAGCGCACGACGAGGCCCCGGCCGTCGTGGTCGCCCCAGACCCGGTAGTCCGGCTCCAGGAAGCGCAGCCCCTCGACGGCCTCGCGGATGTCGGCGGGCGGCCGCGGGCCGACCGCGGAGCCGAACTCCCGGTCCACCCCCATCCGCTCGCACAGCAGCGCGCAGAAGCGGTCGACCTGGTCGAGGGTGCCCTCGACGAAGACCTGCCGGGGCGCCACGCAGGCGTCCTGGTTGTAGACGGTCGCGTCGGCGGCGGCGAGGTCGGCCGCCTCCCGCAGCCGCTCCTGCGACGCGAACGCCTCCCGGCCGACGACCGCCATCGACACCTTCGGGTCGAACGAGATCAGCTGGAATCCCGGGGCGACGTACTTCGCGGCGTTGGCGATCGCCTCGCCGCCGCCCCAGGCGACGAGCTTGTCGAAGTACTGCGACCGGTACAGGACGTTCTCGACCCGCGTGTCGCCGCCCCGCCAGTACACCGCCGACATGGAGCGGAGCACCGGGTGGTCCGGCGCGATGTCGGCCATGGTGCGTAGGACCGCGACTGTCGTGAACGGGTCGCCCGACGGCATCTTGAACACGTTGACCGCCTTGACCAGCGCGGCGTCCGCGACCGACATCATCGCGCCGCTCGGGGAGTTGCCCGCGAGCATGTGCACCAGGCGGGGCGGGAACGCCCGCACCCGGCTGACGTTGCCGGCCGGGTCGGTGTGCTCCACCCAGCCGTCCAGGACGTCCAGGCTCCCGAACGTCCGGCGCAGCCGGTACTCCAGCGCCTCCCTGGTCAGGAACTGGCCGGGACGGCGGTAGGTGTTCTCGACGACGCGCCGCGGCAGCGGGCTCACCCGCAGCGTCATCTCCAGCGACTCCTGCAGGTACGGGTTCGTCTCCAGGACGAACCGCCGCCCCGTCTCCACCAGCAGGTCGATGATCTCCGAGATCGGGACGTCGAAGGCGGGGCCCGGCCGCGTCCGCGGCTCGAACAGCTCGTCCAGCCGCAGCGCGGGCGTGGCGAACGGGACGCCGAAGTCCCGCGACATGTACTCGGCGTCCTCGCCCCAGACCAGCCGGCCCCGGACGAAGTGCGGCACGGGGATCCTCGTCCGCGCGCCGGCCGTGGTGCTCGTGCTCATGACCCGCTCCTCAGGCGTCGATGAAGCCGCGGACGTAGGCGTCGATGGTGCCGGCGCACGTGATCTTGTCGCCGTCGGGCAGGTCGGAGTACCGGGTGATCTCGTCGAACACGGTGGGGCCGGGGCGTCCGCACGGGCAGCCGGCGAGGTCGGCGCGGATCCGGTCGCCGGAGATCGTGCCGCCCCACCGCCCGTCGACGGTCATGTCGAAGAAGGCGGCGCGGCCCTCCGCCTGGCCGTCCGAAACCTCCGCGAACGACTCGCCGTCGCGGTCCAGCACGAACAGCGTGAGCTGCGGCGGGACGTGGTAGCGGCCCTCCAGGCACTTCGGCATCCGGACGTTCAGCTCCTGCATCGAGTAGTAGTGCAGGAGCCGCTCGGGTGCGACGTTCAGGGTTCGGGAGATGCGCGACCGGTAGTCCGGCGGCAGCGCCAGGCCCTTCAGACCGCCTCCGGAGCTCAGCGCGTTGTCCCCGGTGAGGTCGCCCTCCGCGAGGCCGTGCTCCGCCAGGGCCTCGCAGAGCCGGAAGGCCAGCGGGAACGTCGTGGTGAAGAACATGCGGTCCGCGCGGTGCGCGATGATCTGCTCCGCGATCCGGTCCAGGCGCTCGGTCACCTCGGCCTGCCGCCGTGCCGCCTCCTCCTCGAAGGCGGCGACCTCGTCGGGCCGCGCGGTGCCGTCCGCCATGGCCCGCCGCATCGCGGTGAGCCGCGCCATGTAGCGGTGGTGGCCCTCCGGCGCGGCCTTCTCGGCGACCGTGATGCCGTCGGGCCGGTGGTACGCGCCGACGACCATGTCGCGGAAGACCCGGTGGGCGGTGACGCTGGTCGGCGGGCCGAGGGGCAGGACGTGCCAGGTGCGCTCGGGCGGCATGCCGAGCGCCGTCAGGCAGTCGACGAAGTTCCGCAGCGACACGTCCCGGTCCCGCTCGGTCTTGTTGAGGAAGGAGTTCTTGCCGCTCGTGCCGCTGGAGCTGGACGCGAGATGCCCGGCGGCCTCCAGCCGGGCGATCCAGCCGTCGACGTCCTCGACGCCGGACACGTCCACGTTCTCGACCCGGTACGTGGACAGCGAGTCCAGCCAGCGGTTCATCTGCGCCCACCGGCCCTTGGCGACCAGCGATTCCGGATAGCTCTTGTAGGTGGTGTGCGGGAAGAGCAGCGGGACCATGTCCTCGGGGGACCGGATCGCCGCGATGCCCTCCGCCTCGGCGCGCTGCGCGAGCACGGGGACCTGCTTGCGGCGCTCCTGGAAGCGCGCGTCCAGTTCCTCGACATCGTCCCGCCGACCTGCTGCCACGGGCATGACGCCTCCTCGGCTGTAGGGGTCCGGTGGAAAAACCATACTGATGAGTCTAGTTTTTGGCCAGACCCCCGTTCTGGCAGACTTCCGTGCATGTCGCCATCGGAGGCTTCCGGCGCCCCGCCGCCGAGGACGCGGTCCCGCCGCGGCGGGCGGCCCACGCTGGAGGAGGCGGCGGAACTGGACCGCGCCGTCCGCGACGCCGCGCTGAGCCTGTTCCTGGAGCACGGCTACGAGGGAACGTCGATGGACGCCATCGCGCGCGCCGCCGGCACCACGAAGGCGTCGCTCTACGCCCGGTTCAAAGGCAAGGAGGAGGTCTTCGCCTCCGTCCTGAGGCAGGCCGTCCCCGACCCCGACTGGCCCGGGACCGAGCCCGCCGCCCCGGACCTCGACGACCTGGAGGGCGCGCTGACGGCCATCGCGCGCACCGCGCTGCGCCGGGCGCTGGACCCGTCGATGGTCAGGCTGAGCAGGATCGCCGTCGCGCACGCGTCGCGGTTCCCCGACCTCGCGAGCCGCGCCTACGCGGCCGGTCACTTCCCGCGCAAGCCGCTCCTCGTCGAGCTGCTCCGGCGGCACGCCGCCACCGGCGCGATCCAGGCCGACGAGCCCGAGATCCTGGCCGAGCACTTCATCGCCATGGTCTCGGGCATGCCGGCGCGGCTCGCCTCGTTCGGCATCGAGCGCGACGAGGCCACCTGGGAGCACCACACGCGCGTCGCCGTACGGCTGTTCCTGCGCGGCCTGCGGCCCGGCTGATCCCCGGCGTGCGCCGGAGGGTCAGGGGAGCGACTCCGAACGCTGGACGGTTCCGGTGATGCCGCGCGCGTCTTGGGCGGCCAGCAGCACCGCCGCCTTCCCCATGGCCTCCGGCGGCTCGACCATCTCGTCCGGGATCTCCGTGCCGCCCCCTCCCGCGATCCAGCCTTCGGTGATGACGACACGGGACGGCGCCAGGCAGTTCACCGCGATGTTGTCGGGCCTGAGGTCGGCGGCCAGGCCGAGGTAGAGGCGTTCGACGGCGGCCTTGGAGACCCAGTAGGCGTTCGCGCCGCGGTCGGTCATCCCGACCCCCGACGTCGTCACCGCCACCAGGGAGCCGCCACCGCGCGCCCTGATGTGCGGGATGACGGCCCTGGTCACCAGGAAGACGCCGGTCAGGTTGACGTCGAGGCACCGCTGCCAGCGGTTCAGCGGCGTCGACTCGACCGGGCCGAGCCAGAGCACCCCGGCGTTGGCGATCAGGATGTCGATGCCGCCGAACGCGCCGGCGGTCGCCTCCACCGCCGATGCGACCGAGTCCTCGCTGGTGACATCGCAGGGCACGGCGAGGGCGCGGCCGCCCGCCGCGGTGATCCGGCCGGCGACCGAGTGGATCGTGCCGGGCAGCCGGCCCTCGCGTTCGGACCGCGCGGCGACGGCGACCCCGGCGCCCGCCTCCGCGAGCGCCAGCGCCACCGTCCGCCCGATGCCGCGGCTGGCGCCGGCGACGAACGCGACCTTGCCGGTGAGGGGTCCGGTCACTTCGGCGGGAACCGCAGCGCGCCGTCGAGGCGGATGACCTCGCCGTTCAGGTAGTCGTTCTCGCAGATGTGCTGGACGAGCGCGGCGTACTCCGGGGTGCGGCCCATGCGCTTCGGGTGCGGCACCTGCGGCCCCCAGTACGCCTCCAGCTGGTCGCCCGCCTTGCCGTAGGCCGGGGTCAGGAACGTCCCCGGCGCGATGGTGACGACGCGGATGCCGAGCGGCGACAGGTCGCGCGCGGCGACGACGGTCATGCCGACGACCCCGCCCTTGGCGGCCGCGTAGGGGATCTGGCCGATCTGCCCCTCGTAGGCGGCGATGGAGGCGGTGTTGACGATGACGCCGCGGGCGCCGTCCTCCGAGGCGGGCTCCTGCTTCCCGATCGCGGCGGCGGCCAGGCGCATCACGTTGAAGACGCCGGTCAGGTACACCTCGATGGTCGTGCGGAAGCCGGCGAGGTCCAGGGGAGAGCCGTCCTTGCCGACGAGCCGGCCGCCGCTGGCCGGGCCGCCGTGGGCGTCCACGGAGATGCGCAGCGGTCCCGCCGCCTCCGCCTCGGCGAGCGCCGCGAGGACGGAGTCCTCGTCGGTGGCGTCGGTCCGCACGTAGCGGACGCCGAGCTCGTCCTCCAGCGCCTTGCCCTTCTCGTCGGCGAGGTCGGCGACGACCACCTTCGCGCCGGCCGCGTGGAGGCGGCGGACGGTGGCCTCGCCGAGCCCGCCGGCGCCGCCGACGACGATCGCGGAACTGCCCTCGATCTGCATCGCGTTACCCTCTCTTGCAAGTAGGAATCTTGATGAGAGAGAATAGCATTCTCATGAACATCACCATGATCGCGGAGATGGCGGCCTCGGCCGGCGACCGGACGGCGGTGACGGCGGACGGCCGCTCGCTGACCGCCGCCGGCCTGCTGCGCCTCGCCCGGGCTGCCGCCCACCGGTTCCGGCGCCACCCCGCCGTCCTCTACCTGGCGGCGAACCACCTCGCCTACCCGGTCGCGCTGTTCGGCGCCGCCGCGGCGGGCGTGCCCTTCGTCCCCCTCAACTACCGGCTCGGCGAGCGGCAGCTGGACGAGCTGCGGTCCCGGCACCCCGGCGCGCTGCTGCTCCGGCCCGCCGACCTCGACTCCTTCATGGCGGAGACCGAGGCGGCCGCGTCCGAGGACCCGTCCGCCTCCGGCCCGGAGCCGGCGGCCGAGGACGACCCGGACCCCGTCGCGGTCCTGCTCTACACCAGCGGGACGACGGCCGCGCCGAAGTCGGCCGTCCTGCGCCACCGGCACCTGCTCGCCTACGTGCTGAACACCCTGGAGTTCGGTTCCGCCGCGGAGGAGGACGCCGCGCTCGTCGCGGTCCCGCCGTACCACGTCGCGGGCCTGGCGAACCTGCTGTCGAACCTCTACACCGGCCGCCGGGTGGTCTACATGTCGGCCTTCGACGCAGGGGAGTGGCTGGAGACCGTCCGGCGCGAGCGCATCACGAACGCGCTGGTCGTGCCGACGATGCTGGCGCGGATCGTCGCTGAGGTGACGGGCGACGACGCCGGCACGCCGACGCTGCGCAACCTCGCCTACGGGGGCGCGCGGACCCCGCTGCCCGTGCTGGAACGGGCGCTGCGGATCTTCCCGGACACGGGTTTCGTCAACGCCTACGGCCTGACGGAGACGGCGTCCTCCATCGCCGTCCTCGGCCCGGACGACCACCGCGAGGCGCTCGCCGCGACCGACCCGGCGGTCCGGGCGCGCCTCGGGTCGGTCGGCCGCGCGCTGCCCGGGGTCGAGTTCCAGATCCGTTCCGACGACGGCGAGCCCCTGGAGGCGGGCCGGACCGGGCTGGTGTTCGTCCGAGGCGAGCAGATCTCCGGCGAGTACGGGGGGAAGAGCTCCCTCGACGCCGGCGGCTGGTTCGCCACCCGGGACCGCGGACGCCTCGACGCCGACGGCTACCTGTTCATCGAGGGCCGCGCCGACGACACCATCATCCGCGGCGGGGAGAACATCGCACCGGCCGAGATCGAGGACGTCCTGCTGGCGCACCCCGGGATCGCCGAGGCGGCGGTGCTCGGCGTGCCCGACCCCGAGTGGGGGCAGCGCCTCGTCGCGGTCGTCGTCGGCGAGGGCGAGCCGGAGGAGATCAGGCGCTGGGTCCGGGAGCGGCTGCGGTCCTCCAAGACGCCCGACGACGTCGTCTTCCGCGCCGAGCTCCCGAAGACCGACACCGGAAAGCTGCTGCGCCGCGTCCTGCTGGCCGAGATGGACACAACGTTGGAGAACACCCGTGCCTGAAGCCGTCATCACCGCCGCCCTGCGCACCCCCGTGGGCACCGCCTTCAAGGGGACCCTGCGCGACACCACCGCCTACGACCTGGCGCACCACGTGGTCTCCGCCGCCGCCTCGGGTCTCGATCCCGAGCAGGTCGACGACGTGATCCTCGGCGAGGGCCTGTACGGCGGCGGCGTCCTCGCCCGCCACGCCGCGATCACCGCCGGGCTCACCTCGGTCGCCGGGCAGGCCTGCAACCGGCACTGCGCCGCCGGGCAGGCCGCCGTCCAGGACGCCGCCGCGAGCATCCGCGCGGGCATGGACGAGCTCGTCATCGCCGGCGGCGTGAACTCGGCCTCCACGTCGCCGAAGTCCCGCTTCCGCGTCGGCGGCGAGTGGGTCGACCCGTGGAACCCGCCCACCCACCCCGACCGCCCGGACGCCCCGAACCTGGACATGTCCATCACCGTCGGCTGGAACGCGGCCGTCAAGGCGGGCGTGTCCCGCGAGGAGATGGACGCGTGGGCGCTGCGCTCGCACCGCAACGCGGTCCGCGCCATCGACGAGGGCCGGTTCAAGGACGAGATCGTCCCCATCGAGACGCCGCACGGAACGTTCGCCGTCGACGAGCATCCGCGGCGCGACACGTCCATGGAGAAGCTCGCCGCGCTCAAGCCGCTGCACCCGGAGATCGAGGGCTTCAGCATCACCGCCGGGAACGCCTGCGGCAGCAACGACGGCGCGGCCGCCCTGGTGGTCGCCAGTGACGGGCTCGCCGCCCGGCAGGGCCTGCCCGTGCTCGGCACCGTCCGGTCGTGGGCGTCGGTCGGCGTCGACCCCGCCATCACCGGCCTCGCCCCGACGAAGGCGATCCCGAAGGCGCTGGCGCGCGCCGGGCTCAAGCCCGACGACGTCGAGGTGTTCGAGATCAACGAGGCGTTCGCGTCGATGTGCGTCGCGACGGTCGGCATGCTCGGGCTCGACCCGGAGCGGGTGAACGTCAACGGCAGCGGCTGCTCGCTCGGCCACCCGGTCGCCGCCACCGGCGCCCGCATGCTGGTCACGCTGGTGCACGAGCTGCGGCGCCGCGGCGGCGGCATCGGCGTCGCCGCGATGTGCGCGGGCGGCGGCATGGGCTCGGCCACGGTCATCGAGGTCCCGGCCCCGTGACCGTGCGTGCGGGGGCGCGGTGAACGTCCCCGAGCTGGTCGCCGAGGCGCGCGGCGGTTCGGTCCGGGCCGCCGGGCGGCTGCTCACCCTGGTCGAGGGCGCGCGCCGCGAGGAGGTCCTCGACGCCCTCGGACCGGCCGCCGCGCGGGTCGTCGGCGTGACGGGACCGCCCGGCGCCGGCAAGTCGACGACGGTCGCCGCGCTCGTCGGCGCGTACCGGGACGGCGGGCGCCGCGTGGCGGTGCTCGCCGTCGACCCGTCCTCGCCGTTCAGCGGCGGCGCGCTGCTCGGCGACCGGATCCGGATGTCCGCGCACGCCGCCGACCCCGGCGTGCTCATCCGCTCGGTGGCGGCCCGCGGGCATCTCGGCGGGCTGGCGACGGCCGTGCCCGCGGCGGTCCGGGTGCTGGCCGCGCTCGGCTACGACCCGGTCATCGTGGAGACGGTCGGCGTCGGGCAGTCGGAGATCGAGGTCGCCGCCGTCGCCGACCCCGTCGTGGTCGTGCTCGCCCCCGGCGCGGGCGACGCCGTGCAGGCCGCGAAGGCCGGCCTGCTGGAGGTCGCGGACGTCCTGGTCGTCAACAAGGCCGACCGCGACGGCGCGGAGCGGACCGTCCGGGACCTGCGCGCCGAGACGGCCGCCCCGATCCTGACCCTCGTCGCGACGAAGGGGGAGGGGCTGGACCGGCTCGTCGAGGCGGTCGAGGCGCACGCCCGGGCGGACGATCCGGCCCGCCGGGCGGAGCGCGCCCGCGCCCAGATCCTCTCCCTGGCGCAGAGCCGCCTGCGCGCCCACCCGGCCCTCGCGGACCTGGCGGCCGACGTCGCCGCCGGCCGCCGCGACCCGTACGCGGCCGCCCGGGAACTCGTCGGCCTTCCTCCCGGGCGGGCGGGCTGACGGCGGATCAGCCGCGGAAGCGCAGCAGGGCCTCCTGCGCGTAGGAGGCGACCAGGGCGCCGTCCTCGGTGAGGACGTCGCCCCTGCCGAAGCAGCGGCCGTGCGCGAGGAGCGGGCTGTGCTGGCGGAGGAGGAGCCAGCCGCCGGTGCGGAACGGGCGGTGGAACCAGAGCGTGTGCGAGGTGACGGCGGAGGTGAACGCCGTACCGGCGTCCCGCTGCCCGACGCCCTCGACGGGCCGCAGCGCCGTCCCGATGAGGCTGAGGTCCGTCGCGTAGGCGGTGAGGGCGGGCGCGTGGTCCGGGTCGGCCTCGGGGATCCGCATCCACAGGTCGAGTTCGGGCGGTCCCGAGGCGGCCGAGTCCAGGTCGGCGGACGCGCGGGTCTCCCAGGGGAGCAGGCCGATGTCCACCCGGTGCTCGGGCCCGAGGACGGGCGGCACCTTCGCGACCGTCTGGTGGTCGGGCCCGTCCTCGGCGGCGTGCAGGGACACCGAGGCGGTGGCGATGACGCCGGCCCCCTGGAGCGCCCTGATCGTCAGGACCGCGAAGGTGCCGCCCTCGCGGTGGCGCTCCACCTCGTAGCGGACGGGCTCGTCGGTGCGCCCCTCGCGCGGGAACAGCGCGTGCAGCGACTTGACGCCCTTGCCGGGGCAGGCGATCGCCGCCGCCCTGGCGAACTGCGCGAGGAGCTGGCCGCCGAACAGGCGGTGGTAACCGAGCCGCTGGTTGCACCCCTCGAACACGACGGATGCGCCCTCGCCGCCGGCGGGCCGGGCCGGAGGCGGCGCGGTGAGGTCGAGGCACGCCAGGAGATCGCTCCAGAGATCGGGCATGCCCCGACTATAGTGAGGCTCTCTGATTCTGAGAATAGGATTCTCAGAATCAGCCGCGGGAGACCCCCAGGGCGCAGAAGTCCCAGACCTCGCCGGCCTCGAGCGGGTGGGCGTTCTCGTCCTCGGAGACACCGTTCGACTGGGCGACGAACATCACCGTCTGCATCACCAGGGCGGCGGCCCGCCGCGGCGCGACCTCCGCGCGGAGCTGCCCGGCGGCCTCGGCCTCGGTCATCAGCTCGGTGAACAGGGCCAGCAGCGGCGCGTGCGCGATCTTCACCTCGGCCGGGTGGGAGATCAGCAGCTGCGGCGCGAAGTCGGTGAACAGCGGGCGCTGCGCGGACGGGTCCGGGCGGGAGAGCTCGAACAGCAGCTCGACCGCGACCTTGAGCCGCGACAGCGGGTCGGCCTGCCCGGCCGCGGCGGCCCGGATCTGGTCGGCCGACCGGCGCAGCGCGTCCTCGAACAGGGCGAGGAGCAGCTCGTGCTTGCCGTCGAAATGCTGGTAGAAGCTGCGCAGCGACTGACGCGAGCGGTCCACGACCTCCTGCACGGTGAAGTCGGTGGTGTTCTTCTCCGTGATGATCGCCTGCGCCGCGTCGAGGAAGCGCTCCACCCGCTGCTCGGCGCGGAGCTTGGCGGCCTTGGTGGAGCGCTCGACCGCGCGCTGCTTCCAGGCCGGTTCCTCGGCCGGTGCGCTCGCGGGCGGATCCGTCTTCTGTGCCATGTCAAGAACCTTACTGCACGATTCCGGGACCGTGCCTGCAGTCTCGCCGCTCCGACCGCCAAGGATTGCGAGAGGCTTACTATAGATTTTCGAGAATGCTATTCTCTTCGCCGTGAAAGCCTTGCGCTGCACCGTGCACGGTTCCCTGGACGACCTGGCGGTGCACGAGATCCCCGAGCCGGTCGCCGGCCCCGGTCAGGTCGTCGTCGAGGTGCGGGCCGCCGCGGTGAACTTCGCCGACATCCTCGTCGTCCAGGGCGCCTACCAGGTCGCCGCCCCGGTCCCGTTCACGCCGGGCAGCGAGTTCGCGGGACGGATCACCGAGGTCGGGCCGGACGTCGAGGGGTTCGCCCCCGGCGACGCCGTGTCCGGCTCGGTGTTCGTGGGCGCCTTCGCCCAGCGCGTGGTGGTGCCCGCGACCAGCCTGACCGCGCTGCCGCCCGGCGCCGACCTGCGCGCCGCGGCGGCGTCCGGCGTCTCCTACGCCACCGCCTACCACGCGCTCACGCTCGTCGCGGAACTGCGCGCGGGGGAGACGCTGGCCGTTCTGGGTGCCGCCGGCGGCGTCGGCCTGGCCGCCGTCCAGCTCGGACGGCTGCTCGGCGCGCGCGTCGTCGCGGTCGCGTCGTCCGAGCGGAAACGCGGCCTGTGCCTGGAGGAGGGCGCCGACATCGCCCTGCCCTACGACGACCTCAAGCGGCGGTTGGCCGGCGCGGGCGGCGCCGACGTCGTGCTCGACCCGGTCGGCGGCGACCACGCCGAGCCCGCGCTCCGCGCGCTGCGCTGGGGCGGCCGCTACGTGACGGTCGGCTTCGCCGGCGGCGAGATCCCGCGCATACCGCTCAACCTGGTGATGCTCAAAGGGATCAGCGTGCGCGGCTTCGAGTTCGGCGGCTGGGCCAGGCACGAGCGGGACGCGCTCGTGCGCGGCCGCGCCGAGCTGGCCCGGCTCTTCCTGACCGGCGAGCTGAAGCCGCACATCCACGCCGTGTACCGGCTGGAGGACGCGGCCGGCGCGCTCGCCGCCGTCGCGGGGCGCAGCTCGGCCGGCAAGGTCCTGATCGTCCCCGCGGACCCGGACACCCCGGACGCCCCAGGCGCTTGAGGCGTCCCGAACGTGGAGCGGGGTTGAGCGCGGGGCCGGGCGCGGCGGCTCAGCCGTCCCCGCCCGGCCGCTCGAACTCGCTGGGCAGGCCGGGTTCGTCGGGCTCGACGCCGAAGGTGTTGAAGGCGCTCGCGAGCATGCCGTAGGTGCCGACCGTGAACACCAGGTCGATGAGCTGCCGCTCGTCCAGGTGCTCGCCGAGCGCGGCCCAGGTCCGGTCGGAGATGGTGTAGTCGCGTTCGAGCTCGTCGACCGCGCGCAGGACCGCCGCGTCCAGCTCGTCCGCGGCCTCGCCGCGCCCGGCCGCCTCGATCTCCTCCTCGGACAGCCCGACCAGCGCGCCGAGCTTCACGTGCTCGGTCCACTCGTAGACGCAGTCGCGCAGCCGCGCGACCCGCAGGACCGCGAGTTCGCGGAGCCGGGCGGGCAGCGTCGAGCGCATCATCATGTACCCGCTGAAGGGGAGGAACCTCCGCACCAGCCGCGGGTGGCGCACGAGCGTGGCCAGGGCGTTTCCCGCGCCGCGCGGGTTGAGGCGGTGCTCGGGCAGCAGGACGGCCAGTGCCGCGCGCTCCTGGTCGCTCCACTGGTCGCCCGGCAGCGGCGGCACGCGCATGGACCCTCCCTCTCGTTGGCGAGAATCAGATTCTCGCAGCTTGACCGTAGGTTCGCATGATCGCGAGCCCGCGGTCAACAGCGCCGGGCGGTGCCGCGGGGCGCCGGCGGGGCGGTCTCCGGCGGTCTCCGAGCGGTGCGGAACCGGGCGGACGGCGGGGTGAGCCCGCCCGACCAGGCTCTGATCATTGGGTTGAGCGAATATGAATCCTTGATTCTCGTCATAGGAGAAGCTAGTTTCCTTGCAGCAAGAGGACGCCAGAGGGTCGGCGCTCATCCACTCCGCCAAGACGCTCGGGGGACATCACCGAGGAGGAAGCCTGTGAAAACGCTGACGCCCGTCGCCGCCCTCGCGGCGGTCGCCCTGCTGGCGGCCGGTTGCGGCCGCAGCGGCGGCGACAAGGAGGAGCCGAGCGGGGCGGGGGCGCCGAAGCAGGCCGTCTCGGCCGACTTCGGCGACCTGAAGGACGTGTGCGGGCCCGGCAGTCCGACCAAGGCGCCCGCCCAGGGCGTCACCAAGGATTCGATCGACGTCGGCGTCTTCAGCGACGTCGGGTTCACCAAGAACCCGGAGCTGCTGAACTCCGCGAAGGTGTTCACCTCGTGGTGCAACGACCTGGGCGGCATCAAGGGCCGCAAGATCGTCCCGCACATCCGGGACACCAAGATGATGGAGGTCCGGCAGCGGATGCTGGAGTCCTGCAAGCAGGACTTCGCGCTCGCCGGCGGCAGCGCCGCGCTCGACGGCCTCGGCACCAAGGACCGGCTCTCCTGCCTGCTGCCCGACTTCCCGGCCCAGGTCGTGATGGTCCCGAACAGCGGGTCGGACCTGCAGTTCTCCCAGACCGGCGGCGCGTCCTACGCCCGCTACCAGGGCTACTGGGGGTGGCTGATGAAGGAGGCCTACCCCGGCTCCAAGGGGGCCGTCGGCATCATCGCGGGCGACTCGCCGGTCACCAAGGTCGGCGCCGCCCAGGCGCAGGAGTCCCTCAAGTCGCTGGGCGGGAACGTCGCCTACAACGACCTCTACCCGGCGCAGGGCGTCTCGGACTGGACCCCCTACGCGCAGTCCATCAAGAGCAAGGGCGTCAAGGGCCTCGTCTTCTACGGCGACTGGACGAGCCTCTCCAAGCTCGAGCAGATCCTCACGAGCATCAATTACAAGCTCGACTGGATCGACGCGAACAACAACGCCTACCTTCCCCAGTTCATCAAGCTGGCGGGCCCGTCCCTGAAGTTCCAGAACAACTACGCCGACCTCAGCGGCCTGCACCCGCTCGAGACCGCGTCGGACAACCCGGCGACCAAGAAGATCCAGGAGCTGTACGCGAAGTACGCCTCCGCCTCGGACCTCACGAGCGTCGGAATGCGCAGCTTCTCGGCATGGCTGCTGTTCGCCAAGTCGGCGGCCTCCTGCGGGGACGACCTCACGCGCAAGTGCCTCTACGACGCCGCCCGGAAGGAGACCGCGTGGACCGCCGGCGGGCTCCAGGCCCCGCTCGACCTCTCCAAGAGCGACGCGCCGCTGGACTGCTTCAACGCCGAGAAGGCCACCCCGGACGGCTGGAAGCCCGCCGACTTCAAGCCCAACAACGGCTCCTACCGCTGCGGCGAGGCCAAGTACAAGTACACCGGCACCTACGGTAAGCCGATGACGCTCGCCGACGTCGGCAAGAGCATGAACGACCTGAAGTAATGGAGCAGTTCCTCGCCTTCGGGATCGTCGGGCTGAGCACCGCCGCCATCTACGCGGTCATCAGCAGCGGACTCGTGCTCACGTACGTCACGACCGGCGTGTTCAACTTCGCCCACGGCGCCGCGGGGATGCTGGCCGCGTTCTGCTACTGGCAGCTCACCGTCGGCTGGGGCTGGCCCGTCCCGCTCGCCCTGGCCGTGGTGCTGCTCGTGCTCGCCCCCGGCTTCGGGCTGCTGGTCGAACGGGTCCTGCTGCGCCCCGTCCAGCACCTGGGCGAGGCGGAGCGGATGGTGATGATGGTCGCGCTGCTGAGCGGCCTCATCGCCGGCGCCCGGTGGATCTGGGACCCGAACGTGGCGCGGCCGCTGCCGACGTTCTTCGCCGGCCGGACGCCGTTCCGCGCGGGCCCGGTCACGGTCACCTGGCACCAGGCGATCACCATGGTCGTCGCGGTGGCGGTCGCGGCGGGCCTGTGGGCGCTGCTGAACCGGACCCGCACCGGCGCCGAGATGCGCGCCACCGTGGACGACCGGGCCCTGGCCGGGCTCACGGGCGCCGACCCGCTGCGCGCGAACCGGGTGGCCTGGGTCCTCGGCACGCAGCTCGCCGCGGTCGGCGGCATCCTCATCGCGCCGTCGGTCGCGCTGGACGCCCAGCAGCTCTCGCTGCTGATCGTCAGCGCCTACACCGCGGCGATCTTCGGGCGGCTGCGGAGCCTGCCGCTGACCTTCCTCGGCGCGGTCGTCGTCGGCTGCATGGAGAGCTACCTGACCGGCTACCTGCCGCAGAACGACTACCTGCCCGGGCTGCGGCTGGCCGCGCCCGCGCTGCTGCTGTTCGCCGCGCTGCTGCTGTTCCCGCACCGCCGGCTGCGCGGCCGGGACCGGCGGCTCGCGCCGGTGCCGCTGCCGTCGATGCGCGGGGCGCTGGTGTTCGCCGCGTCGGTCGTCGTGGCCGGCGTGGCGATGGCGACCGTGCTGCAGGGCAAGGACCTCATCACCCTCGGGCCGCTGCTGCCGCTCGGCATGGTGGCGCTGTCGTACGTGCCGCTGGCCGGGTACGCGGGGCAGATCTCGCTGTGCCAGCTCAGCATGGCGGGGATCGGCGCGGTCGTCTGGGCGCACCTCGGCGCGCACGGGCAGCCGTGGGCGCTGCCGGTCGCCGTGCTGGTCGCGGCGCTGGCCGGCGCGGTGATCGCGCTGCCCGCGCTGCGCCTGTCCGGGGTGTACCTGGCGCTCGGCACGGCGGCCTTCACGGTCGTCCTCGACCGGTGGATCTTCACCCTGCCGTCCTTCGACGTGCTGGGGGTGCGGATCTCGCTGTTCGAGCAGGGGTCGCTGGAGGTGTCCGGCCCGTCGCTGTTCGGCCTGCGGGTGGACGGCGAGCGCGGGCTGATGGTGTTCTCCGCGGTCTGCCTCGCCCTGGTCTCGCTCGGCGTGGCGGCGCTGCGCCGCGGCCGGTTCGGGCGGCGGCTGATCGCGCTGCGCGACAGCGAGGCCGCCTACGCCACCCTGGGCGGCAACCTGCTGGTCGCCCGGGTGGCGGTGTTCGCGCTGGCGGCCGGGATCGCCGGGCTCGGCGGCGCGCTCTACGGCATGCAGCTGCGCACGATCACGGCCGACCAGTTCAGCCTGGTGGCGGGGCTGCCGATCTTCCTGATCGCGGTGATCGGCGGTCTCGGCTGCGTCGGCAACGGGCTGTTCGCGGGGACGGCGTACATCGGGCCGAACATCCTGCTCGGCCTGGCGTCCTGGACCCAGAACCTCGTCGCGATCCTGCCCGCGCTCGCCGGCATGGGCCTCGGGCAGAGCCCCGACGGCATCGTGGTCCGGCTCCGGCGCGAATGGGAGCCGGTCGCGCGGGACCGGCTCGTCCTGCCCGCCCTGCTGGGCGCCGTCGCGCTGGCGTGGGCGCTGCGGATCGCGGACGCGGTCAACGGCTGGGTCCTGCTCATCGGGCTGGCGGCCGTGGCGTCGGCGCTGCGCGCCTGGGCGGCGGCGCGGCGGAACGCGCCGGCCGAGCCCGAGGTCCCGGTCGAGTGGTGGGGCGTGCGGCGTCCCTGGCGCGCCGAGGACGGGGAGGTGCTGGCCCGTGGCATCGCTCGAGGTTGAGGGCGTGACGGTCGCCTACGGCGGGAACCGCGCGCTGGACGGCGTCGGCATCGCCGCGGAACGGGGCCGCGTCACCGGCCTGATCGGGCCGAACGGCGCGGGCAAGAGCACCCTGTTCGACGTGGTGTCCGGGCTGCGCCGGCCCTCGTCGGGACGCGTCCTGCTCGACGGCCGGGACGTCACCCGGATGGGCCCCGCGCGGCGCGCCCGGCGCGGCCTCGCGCGGACGTTCCAGCGGCTGGAGCTGTTCGGCCGGCTCAGCGTCCGCGACAACCTGCTGGTCGCCGCGGAGCTGGGACCCGAGCGGCGCCGCGCCGCCCGCGCGGTCGACGAGGTCGTCGACCGGCTCGGGCTGGCCGGGGTCGCCGACCAGCCGGCCGACGCGCTGCCCACCGGCGTCGCCCGCCTGGTCGAGGTGGGCCGCGCGCTGGCCGTGCGGCCCGCGCTGCTGCTGCTGGACGAGCCCGCGGCCGGGCAGGACGCCGCCGAGACCGAGCGGTTCGCGGCGCTGCTGCGCTCGCTCGCCCGGGACGGGACCGCCGTCGTCCTGGTGGAGCACGACATGGGGCTGGTCATGAGCGTGTGCGACGAGGTGCACGTGCTCGACCTCGGGAAGGTCATCGCGGCCGGGCCGCCCGAGGTGATCCGCAACGACGAGACCGTCCTCGCCGCCTACCTGGGGGAACCATGAGCGCCCTGTTCGAGCTGCGGGACGTGCGCGCCGCCCACGGGCGGATCACCGTGCTGCACGGGGTCGGCCTCAGCGTGGCCGCGGGGGAGGTGGTGGCGCTGCTCGGCCCGAACGGGGCCGGCAAGACCACCACGCTCCGCGTCGCCGCGGGCGTCCATCTGGCCGAGTCGGGGCGGCTGCTGCTCGGCGGCCGGGACGTGACCGGGGCCCGCCCGCGCGACCTGGCCCGCGCCGGGGTCTGCCTGATCCCCGAGGGGCGCGGCGTGTTCCCCAACCTGTCGGTGCGCGACAACCTGCTGATGATGACCTTCACGGGCCGCACCCGCGCGGAGATCGAGGAGGTCGCGTTCACGCGGTTCCCCGTCCTCGCCAAGCGCGCCTCGCAGACCGCCGGGACCCTGTCCGGCGGCGAGCAGCAGATGCTCGCCCTCGCCCGCGGCCTCGCCACCGACCCCGCCGTGCTGCTGCTGGACGAGCTGTCCATGGGGCTGGCGCCGCTGGTCGTCGGCCGGCTGTACGAGCAGGTCGCCGAGATCGCCCGGCAGGGGGTGGCCGTGCTGGTCGTCGAGCAGTTCGCCTCCGCCGTGTTCGGGATCGCCGACCACGCGGCCGTGCTGGTGCGCGGCCGGATCGAACGGCGGGGCCGCCCCGACGACGGGCTGCGCGCCGAACTTTCCGCCCTCTACCTGGGGAGTCCCACATGAGCCCGACCGAGACGACGTCCACCGAGCCGAGCCGCGAGGAGGAGCGGCCCGGCGCGCACGCGGACGCGCCCGCCGCGCGGACGCGCGCGGACCGCTTCGCCGAGGAGCTGGCGGAGCTGAAGATCCCCGACCCGGCCGCCGGGCGGGCCTCGCTGTGGCTGCGCGCCGGCGCGCTGCTGATGGTCGCCGGCGCGGCGCTCGCCGTGGCGGCCTACGCGCTCTCGCACGGCACCCGCGACCCGCTCGTGCAGCGGGACGCCATCACGCTCGGCCTCGGCGGGGTCACCGCCGCCGTCGCCGGATCGGCGCTGTTCCTGCGCTACTCGCTGACCGGGTTCCTGCGCTTCTGGATGGCCCGGCAGTCCTACGACATCGCCCAGCTCGCCGACCGCCTGCTCGAAAGGGACGCCCGCAAATGAACGCACCGGCACCGCGCACCGGTGACCAGCTCGCCAGCACCGTCTGCGACACGCGCGTGATCGTCGTGCGCGCCCCCGCCGGGGGCGCGCCGGAGATCGCCTGCGGCGGGAGCCCGATGGTGCCCGCCTCCGCCCAGGGGGACGCCGCGCCCGCGAAGCCCGGCGGAGGCGAGGCCGCGACGCTCATCGGCAAGCGCTACGTGGACGGGGCCGGGACCCTCGAACTGCTGTGCACCCGCTCCGGAACGGGCGAGCTCACCTGCGGGGGCGTCCCGATGACCCTCAAGACGGCCAAGCCCCTGCCCGCCTCCGACTGAAGGGAACGCCATGAAGCGCGACGACATGATCCTCATCAGCGTCGACGACCACATCATCGAACCGCCCGACATGTTCGTGAACCACCTGCCGAAGAAGTACCAGGACGACGCGCCCCAGCTCGTCCACCGCGAGGACGGCAGCGACGTCTGGAAGTTCCGCGACACCGTCATCCCGAACGCCGCGCTCAACGCGGTCGCCGGCCGCCCGAAGGAGGAGTACGGGCTCGAACCGCAGGGCCTGGACGAGATCCGGCCCGGCTGTTACGACGTGAACGAGCGCGTGAAGGACATGAACGCCGGGGGGATCCTGGCGTCGATGAACTTCCCGTCGTTCCCGGGGTTCGCGGCGCGGTTGTTCGCCACCGAGGACTCCGACTTCTCCCTCGCGCTGGTGCGGGCGTACAACGACTGGCACATCGACGAGTGGTGCGGGGCGCATCCGGGGCGGTTCATCCCGATGGCGCTGCCGGTGATCTGGGACCCGCAGCTGTGCGCCGACGAGGTCCGCCGGGTGGCGGCCAAGGGCTGCCATTCGCTGACCTTCAGCGAGAACCCGGCCGCGATGGGCTACCCCAGCTTCCACAGCGACCACTGGGACCCGCTGTGGCAGGCCCTGGTGGACACCGGCACGATCCTGAACGTGCACATCGGCTCGTCGGGGCGGCTGTCGATCCCGGCGGTCGACTCCCCGCCGGACGTGATGATCACGCTGCAGCCGATGAACATCGTGCAGGCCGCCGCCGACCTGCTGTGGTCGCGCGTCATCAAGGAGTTCCCCGACATCAAGATCGCGTTGTCGGAGGGCGGCACCGGCTGGATCCCCTACTTCATGGAACGCGTCGACCGGACCTTCGAGATGCACGCCACCTGGACGCTGCAGGACTTCGGCGGCAAGCTGCCCAGCGAGGTGTTCCGCGAGCACTTCCTCACCTGCTTCATCAGCGACCCTCTCGGTGTGCGGCTGCGGCACGACATCGGCATCGACAACATCTGCTGGGAGGCCGACTACCCGCACAGCGACTCGATGTGGCCCGGCGCCCCCGAAGAACTCCACGACGTGCTCCAGCGCTGCGAAGTGCCCGACGACGACATCAACAAGATGACCCACCAGAACGCGATGCGCTGGTACAACTTCGACCCGTTCGCGCACGTCCCGCGCGAGCAGGCCACCGTCGGCGCGCTGCGCAAGGCCGCCGAAGGCCACGACGTCTCCATCCAGTCGCGCAGCACCCGGCTGATCGCGCCGGAGGAGAAGCTGGAGGCCTACCGGTCCCGGGCGCGCGCGGCGACGGCGGCGGCGGCGGAATGAGCGATCTCGTCCTGACCGAGCGCGACGGCGGCGTCCTGGTCGTCACGCTGAACCGGCCGGAGGTCCGCAACGCCCTCAACCCCGCACTGATGGACGAGCTGTCGGCGGTGCTGCGCGCCGCCGACGCCGACCGGGACGTCCGGGCGATCGTCCTGACGGGCGCGGGGCCGGTCTTCTGCGCCGGCCTCGACCTGAAGGCCTTCACGGCGGGCGGCGACTTCACCGGCCTGGTCTGGTTCTTCCGCGAGGGCGTCGCCACCCCGGTCGTCGCGGCGCTGAACGGCCCCGCGCTCGCCGGCGGCTTCGAGCTGCTGCTGGCCTGCGACCTGGTCGTCGCCGCCGAGGAGGCCGAGCTCGGGCTCGCCGAGGTGAAGCGGGGCCTGTTCGCGGCGGGCGGCGGGACGACGCTGTCCGGCCGGGTGCCGATGGCCGTCGCCCTGGAGATGGGCTTGACCGGCGACCCGGTCACCGCCGCCCGTGCCCGTGAGATCGGGCTGGTGAACCGGGTCGTCCCGGCGGACCGGGTGCGGGCGGAGGCGCTGGCGTTGGCCGCCCGGATCGCCGCGAACGGTCCGCTCGGGGTGGCCTTGACCAAGCGGCTGATGCGCGAGCGGCGGTGGGCCGACCCTGAGGAGGTCGGGAAGGTCTTCGGCAGCGCCGACGCGGCGGAGGGCGCCCGCGCGTTCGCCGAGCGCAGGCCCCCGGTCTGGACGGGCGAGTAGCCCGTCCGGCGGGGCGGGGAGAGCAAGGGGCGGGAGGCGGCGCGGCGGGCCCGCAGGTTACCGATGAGTGACCCTTGTCACACGCGGTCAACCAACCTAATGTACCTTCAGTAGGTTTTGCGGAGGGGGTCCGGTGACCGATCAGCGGCCGTACGCCGCGCTCCTCGCCAAGGGCGAGGACCGCAGGCAGCTCATCCTGGCGGTGGCGCAGCGGCTGCTGCGCACCTACGGGTGGCGCGGCATCACGCTCGGCCAGATCGCCCGGGAGGCCGGGGTCAGCCCCGCGGGCCTGCTGCACCACTTCGAGTCCAAGGAGCACCTGCTGAACGCGGCGCTCGACGTCCGGGACGCCCACGACGACGCCAGGGCCGACCGGACGTCGGACGACATCGTCGCGCAGTTGCGCCAGGTCCCCCGGCGCTTCGAGGAGACCCCGGACCTGATCGGCATGTTCGCGGTCCTCCAGATGGAGAACCTGGACCCCGCCGCCCCGCTGCACGACCGGTTCCTCGGCCGGCACCGGGCCGCGGTGGAGACCATCGCCGAGACCATCAGGCGAGGCCAGCGCTCCGGCCGGTACCGCACCGACCTGGATCCGGCCGTCAAGGCCGTGGAGATCGCCGCCTTTCTCAACGGGATAGAGGCATCATGGCTGCTCGACCCTTCGATTCCGCTGACCGAGGTCTTCAGGGAGTACACCGACTCGCTCGCCCGGCAGCTCGCTGCGCCCCCCGGCTCACCCTGAGAAGCCGCCTCCTCGTCGTCGCGCCGAGCATGGCCGACGCGGTCCGCTGCGCGGGCGGCTGGCTGTTCGACCGCGTCGCGGCCGGGTGGGACGTCACCGTCCTCACCGCCGACCACGCCGACCCCCGCCCGCTGCGCATCCTCGGCGCCCGCCCCGCCGACCTGCACTGCGCCCTCTCCTCGCCCGTCCGGGGCCCGCGCCCGCGGGCCATCGCGGTCTGCGGCGGCCTGTACGGATCGGACCCGCGCGTCCGGCGGATGGTGACGAGGGCCCGGGACGAGACGGTGGAGATCACGCTCTGGGACGGCACCGGTCCCGTGGAGGAGACGGCAGGCCCCGCGGGCGAGGGGGAGTGGCTGCCGCACCGGCTCAGCGTCGCCGCGCGCGCGTTCAAGGCCCAGGCGATGGCGGCCGCGGCCGTCCCCGCCGACGCCGCGGGGACGACCGAGTTCTTCCGCCGGGACGAGCCGGTCGGCGCGTGACGCCGGATCAGCCGAGGACGGCGAGGATGTGCGGCAGGTCGACCGTCGTGCGGATCCCCGGCGCCGCCGCGCAGACGGCGGGCACCGCGTTCACGGCGCGGTTGGCGGTGTAGGCGGGGGACACGGCCGCCATCCGCTCGATCGGCACGGGGAACCGCATGTCGATGTCGAGCGGGGCGTCGCCGTCGACCGCGACGTGCCAGCCCGTCGCGCGGACGTCCCAGGCCGGGTCCAGCTCGGTGGTGCAGTACCAGACGGCGCGGAAGCGCAGCACCGCCCGGCCGCCGCGGATGCCGGAGACCGTGATCCGCTGCGCGGCGACCGTGCCCGCCTCCAGCTCGCCGGCGGCGATGCGGACGGTGCGGCGGGCGGTGGCGACCTCCCCGTCCGCCTCCAGCGCATCGAGGGGCATCGACAGCGCGTCGGCGACCAGCCGCAGTGAAGGGCCGAAGCTGACCCGTCCGTGGGACAGCCGCCGCTCGTCGAACGCCGCGGGCGGCTTGCCGAACCCCATCACGTCGAACAGCAGGCCGGGCGAGTCGCGCCGGGAGAGGTCCGCGTACTCGCTGATCGTCAGGGCGTCGAGGCGCCGCTGGATGGACGCGAGCGTCAGCGGGACGGCCTCGCTGATGAAGCCGGGGCTGCTTCCGGTGCTGTGGATCGAGGTGCCGCCGCGCTCGCAGGCGGACTCCACCCGCTCGCGGACCTCGGGCGGGACGCTGCCGGGGTGGTGGAACTCGCCGCGCGTGGTGACGACATTGGCGCCCGACTCCAGCAGCCGGCACACCTCGCCGACGTCGAGGGCGCGCGGCATGTAGAGCACGCAGTCGGCGCCGAGCGCCGCGATCTCGGCGGCGTCGTGCGTGGCGGCGACTCCGGTCGGGGCGAGGCCGCACAGCTCGCCGGCGTCCTTCCCGGCCTTGTCCGGCGAGTGGACGTACACGCCCGCCAGGTCCAGGTCCGGATGCTCGATGACGCCGCGGAGGGCGCGGGTGCCGATGTTCCCGGTGGCCCACTGGACCACGCGGTGCTTCACGAGGACCGCCGGCCGAGGGGTGGGATGCCCATGCGAGACTCCAATTCTCTGTTTAGAGAATGTTAATCTCTCACTTGGAGACGGTCAATGTCGCCGACGGCCGGCCGCGGCGCTCGGCGGGGCCGGGGAGCGGCGAGGAGGCAGGCATGCGCATCGGGTTCGTCGGCGCGGGGCGGATGGGACGCCCCATGGTGGAACGGCTCGTCGGCGCGGGCCACGAGGTCCGGGTGCTGGGACGCTCGGCCGGTGCGCGCACCGCGCTCGAAGCAGCGGGGGCGCGGGCCGTCGCCCGCGCCGCCGACGTCGCGGAGGGCGCGGACGCCGTGATCGTGTGCGTCTTCGACGACGGCCAGGTCCGGGACGTCTGCCTCCGCGGCGACCTGCTCGCCCGGATGCCGGAAGGGTCCGTCGCCGTCCTGCACACCACCGGCAGCCCCGCGACGGCCAGGGCCGTCGCCGACCGTGCCGCGCCCGACGGCGTCGGGGTCGTCGACTGCCCGGTCAGCGGCGGCCCGCACGACATCGCGGCCGGCCGGCTGACGCTGTTCGCGGGCGGCGCCGCCGGCGACGTGGCGAAGGCGCGGCCGGCGCTGCGCGCCTACGGGGACCCGGTCGTCCATGCCGGGCCGCTGGGCGCCGGGCAGAGCGTGAAGCTGGTGAACAACGCCCTGTTCGCCGCGCAGATCGGGCTGATCGCCGAGGCCGTCCGGCTCGGCGGCCGGCTGGGGCTGGACGAGGCCGCGCTCCTCGGCGCGCTGCCGCACGCGAGCGGCGCGAGCCGGGCGCTGGCGGGGGTCGCGGGCAGGGGCTCCGTCGCGGCGTTCGCGCGGGCGGTGAGCGGGTTCCTCGCCAAGGACGTCGACGTCGTGCGGTCGGTCGCGGCCGAGCTCGGCGGCGACCTCGGCGCCCTGGACGGCGCCATCGGTGCGCTGGACGCCGTGCTGGACGGCGTGCTGGAGACCGGCGGCCCCTGACGCGGCCGCCGGAACGGCGATCGGGCCGGGCGGTCCCGTGCGGGCCGCCCGGCCCGGCGCGTCATGCTTCGGCGATCGCCCTCTCGGGGCATTGCGCGATGGCGACGCGCACCGTCGCCTGGTGCTCGGCCGGCACCTCCGGCGTCAGCACCTCGGAGAACCCGTCGTCGTTGAGGTCGAAGACCTCGGGGCAGAGCGTGCAGCAGATCCCGTGCCCGCGGCAGCGGTCCTCGTCGATCGTGATCTTCATCGGGCCTCGTCCCCGGCCGGGGTGAACTCCAGGGTCAGGTGCGTCAGGCCCCGCAGGATGTGGGTCGGGACGTACCGGAAGCGGCGGTCGCCCGCCGGGCCGTGCCAGCGCTCGGAGATGCGGATGTCGCCCGTCCGGTCGAGGAGCCGCTCGATGCCCACGCGCGCCTCGGCGCGGGCGAGGGGCGCGCCGGGGCAGGTGTGGGCGCCGCGCCCGAACGCGATGTGCCGGCGGGCGTTCTTGCGAGCGGGGTCGAACGCCGCCGGGTCGTCGAAGTGGCGCGGGTCCCGGTTCGCGGCCGCGTTCACCAGCATGAGGATCGTGCCCGCGGGGATGTCGACCCCGCCGACCGTGGTCGGCACGCGGGCCAGCCGGAAGTCGCCCTTGATCGGGCTCTCGACCCGGAGCGTCTCCTCGACGAAGTTGGAGATGCGGTCCCGCTCGGAGCGCAGCGTCCGCTGGAGGGCGGGGTCCTCGGCGATCTGCTTGAGCGCCGCGCCGAGCAGCCGGACAGTGGTCTCCTGGCCGGCCGCGAAGACGTTCGCGGCGACCCGGACCACGTCCTCGACGTCGGGCACCGACCCGTCGGGGAACGTCGCGGTGGCCAGGCCGGTGAGCACGTCGTCGCGGGGTTCGCGGCGGCGGTCCTCGATGTAGGGGACGAAGCGCTCGTACAGGAACTCCAGCGGGCTGTGCGCGAGGGTCTCCTCGCCGGTGCCGCCGATGCCGCCGCCGGACGTGCTCCGCAGCGTCCGGGCGAACTCGTCGCGGTCCTGCTCGGGCATGCCGAGCAGGTCGGCGATGACCAGCAGGGTGAACGGGCCCGCGAAGTCGTCGATCGCGTCGCCCTCGCCGCCGGCGAGGAAGTCGTCGAGCACGCGGTCGGCGAGCCGCCACATGGACGCCTCGTTCTCCTTGAGGCGCTTCGGCGTGATCAGCCGCATGAGCAGCGCGCGGTGCGCGGTGTGCAGGGGCGGGTCGAGCGTGGGCAGCTGGTCGCTCAGCGGCAGCTCGTCGCGGTGCCGCTCGATCAGCTCGCTGACGTCGTCGCCCTCCAGCGGGACGGGGAACCCCGGGAAGGGGCCGGTCACCGAGACGCACGAGGAGAACGTGTCGGTGTCGTTGTACACCTGGAGCGCCTCGTCGTACCCCGTCACCATCATCACGCCGTGGTGCGGCTCGCGCTGGACGGGGCATTTGCCGCGCAGGGCCTCGAAGTACGGATAGGGGTCCGCGACGAGCGCGTCGTCGCGGAAGAAGTCGAGGGCCTCGAGATCCTTCACTGACCGGCGTCCTTTCCTCATGCCACCTTGACAGCGCGATTCTCAGTGCTGAGAAGGATGTTATCAAGTCCTGCCCGCCGGCCCGCCCGCGGCGGGCCGCGTCCGTTCAGGTGTTGCGGCCGCCGTTGACGCCGATCACCTGGCCGGTGATGTAGCCCGCCTCCTCCGACACCAGGAAGGCGCACGCGGCGGCGATGTCCTCGGGGCGCCCTGGGCGCCCCACCGGCGTGCGGCCGGCGTGCTGGTCGACGGTGCCGCCGAGCAGCCCCTTCTCCTCCGACGCGCGGAGCATCGGGGTGTCGACGAAGCCGGGCGGGATCGTGTTCACGGTGATCCCCTCCGGCCCGAGCTCCAGCGCGAGCGCCTTGGTGAAGCCGATGAGGCCGGCCTTCGAGGCGACGTAGTGCGTCATGAACTGCTGCCCCGACTGCGCGCTGGAGGAGGAGATGTTCACGATCCGGCCCCAGCCGGCGGCGACCATGTCCGGCACGACCGCCTGCGCGCAGTAGAAGGGCCCGTTGAGGTTCACCGCGATGATCCGGTCCCAGACCTCGTCGGTGATGTGCAGGAACTTCTTGAAGCCGGTCAGTCCCGCGTTGTTGACGAGCACGCTCACCGGGCCGTGCGCGTCGCGGATCCGCCGGACGGCCGCGTCCACCTGCGCGCGGTCCGACACGTCCACGCCCCCGAAGGCGGACGCCTCGTGGCCCTTCTCCCGCACCTCCCCGGCGACCAGCTCGGCGGCGTCGGAGTCGAGGTCCAGGACCGCCGTGGCGAAGCCGTCCTCGGCCAGCCGGTGGACGATGGCCCGCCCGATGCCCGAGCCGCCGCCGGTGACGACCGCCGTGCGCCGCGCGCTCGTGTTCTCCTCGCTCATCGCTGCTTCACTCGTGCCTTTCTCGCCCGTGCCGCGTGCGCCGGCGCGGGGTGCCGCCGGCGCTGGAGTATTACCAGCTTCTCTCTAGACGGTACATAAGATACCGTCTGATGAGAATGATATTTCCACAGGGAGAGGGGAACGGGATGCCGATCCGGGACGGCGGAGCGGCCCGGCTGCTCATCGGCGGGCGGCTCGAGGAGGCGGAGCGGACGTTCGGCTCGTCCGACCCCGCGACCGGCGAGGTCCTCGGCGAGGCCCCGGACGCCACGGTCGCCGACGCCGGGCGCGCCGTGGCGGCGGCCCGCAGGGCGTTCGACGAGACGGGCTGGGCCACCGACCGGGACCTGCGCGTCCGGTGCCTGGAGCAGTTCCACCGCGCCCTCGTCGAGCACCGGGAGGAGCTGCGCGACCTGCTCATCGCCGAGGCGGGCGCGCCGCGCATGCTGACGCACGGCGCCCAGCTCGACGAGCCCCTCGACCTCGTCCGCTACTACGCGGCCCTGCTGCGCGACCATCCGCTGACCGAGGACCTCGGCTACGCCGAGTACCAGGGGCAGCGGCACCACCGCTGGGTGGAGAAGGAGGCCGCCGGGGTCGTCGCCGCGATCACCCCGTACAACTTCCCTGTCCAGCTGGCACTGGTGAAGCTGGCGCCCGCGCTGGCGGCGGGCTGCACGGTGGTGCTGAAGGGCGCGCCGGACACGCCGCTGGTAACGCTGGCGCTGGGCCGGCTGCTCGCCGAGCACACCGACGTCCCGGCCGGCGTGGTCAACGTCCTCACGTCGTCGCGGGTCGAGGTCGGCGCGGCGCTCACCACGCACCCCGAGGTGGACGTCGTCAGCTTCACGGGCTCGTCGGCGACCGGCCGCGGCATCCTGTCCGCGGCCGCCGGCACGATCAAGCGGGTCCGGCTGGAGCTGGGCGGCAAGTCCGCGTTGATCATGCTGGACGACGCCGACCTGCGCGCCGTGTCCATGAACGCCGCGTTCGGCATCTGCCTGCACGCGGGCCAGGCCTGCGCGCTGAACTCGCGCCTGCTGGTGCCGCGCGCCCGGCACGACGAGGTCGTCGAGCGGGTCGCGCGCTACCTCGGCAAGGTCGCGTACGGCGACCCGCGCGACCCGAAGACCTACATGGGGCCGCTGATCAGCGAGCGGCAGCGGGAGAAGGTGGACGGGATGGTGCGGCGCGCCGTGGACGAGGGCGCCAAGCTGGTGACCGGCGGCGAGAAGGTCGATCCCGGGTTCTTCTACACCCCGACCTTGCTGAGCGGTGTGGATCCCGACAGCGAGATCGCCCAGGAGGAGGTCTTCGGGCCCGTTCTCGCGGTCATCCCCTACGACGGCGAGGACGACGCCGTCCGCATCGCCAACAACTCCGCCTACGGTCTCTCTGGGGCGGTGTACGGCGCCGACGACGAGCGGTGCCTCGCGATCGCGCGGCGCATCCGCACCGGCACCTACAGCGTGAACGGCGGCAACTACTTCTTCTCCGACACGCCGTTCGGCGGCTTCAAGCAGTCGGGCATCGGCCGCGAGAAGGGCGTCTCCGGCCTGGAGGACTTCCTGGAGATCAAGACGTTCGGGATGGTGGCACCCGCCTAGAGCCCGCCACGACACCGCCGTCACGAGCGGACGGGCCCGGTCTCCCGACCGGGCCCGTCCGCTTTCCGGTCCGCTCAGCGGGTGATCTTCGCGGCGGCCTTGCGCCGCGTGACGGGCTCGGCGAGGCGCTGCTCGTCGCAGGCCTTCTGCAGGATGTCGAGGGTCTCGTCGAGGCCGGGGCCGAGCGGCGGGTGCGGCTCGAACGTCGCGGGCAGGTGGCGCATGCCCTGGATGACGCCGATGGTCTCGTAGTGGACGGTGCCCTCCGGGTCGCAGCGGTAGCCGGGCATGCGGTCCAGCACCTGGGCGACCATGCGCTTGAACACGGTGCGCGCGACGTTCGAGCCGATGCACCGGTGGATGCCGAGGCCGAACGCGTGGTGCCGGTTGCCGGAGCGCTCGAGGTCGATCCGGTCGGGGTCGGCGAACACCGACGGGTCCCGGTTGGCCATGGCCCAGGACAGCCAGACGCGCTCGCCCTCCTTGAAGCGCGTGCCGGCGATCTCGCAGTCCTCGGAGAACGTGCGGGCGTCCCCCGGGGCGGGGGTGAAGTAGCGCAGGAACTCCTCGGTGGCCGGGTCCAGCAGGGTGTCGCGCTCGCGCGACAGCCGCTCCCGCTCGTCCGGGTGCTCCGACAGCCATTCCAGCGCGTGCGCGGTCAGCGCGGTCGTCGTGTCGAAGCCGCCGCCGATGACCAGCGCGAGGACGCCGAGCAGCTCCAGGTCGTCCGGCTTCCCGCCGTTGATCTCGGCGCGCAGCAGCGCGTCGATCATGCCGGGGCGCGGGTTCTCCCGGATGGCGCCCATCTCGCGGAACAGGTCGGAGAAGCAGGCGGTCTGCTGCTCGCGGACCCGGGCCATCTCCGGCGAGTTCGGCGGCGTGTAGACGGCGGCGTGCGTCGGCTCGCTGTACAGCTCCCACCTCTTCACCGGCACGCCGAGCATCGCCAGGGTGAGGACGGCGGGCACGATGTTGGCCAGGTCGTCGACGAAGTCGATGGTGCCGCTCTCGGACCGCTCGTCCAGGCAGGCGCGCACCACCTCGTCGACGAACGGGATCCAGCGGCTCACGGCGGCGGGGGAGAGGTAGGGGTTCAGCGCCTGCCGGTAGTGGCGCTGCTCGGGCGGGTCCATCTCCAGGAAGCCGCCGCGGACCGGCGGTGCCGGGTTCGGCGCGGGGATGGTGATGCCCTTGTAGCCGCGGCGCTCGCCCTTCACGTCGTGGTCGTTCGACAGCTTGTCGGCGGACCGGGCGAGTTCGAACACCTCCGCGGCGCCGGCGGCCACCCAGTGCCCATCGTAGGTGTCCGACCAGGCGATCGGGCACTTCTCCTGCATCTCACGGGTGATCGAGGTGAACTGCCGGCGGTACTCCGGGGTGTGCCGGTCGAACTCGTAGCGGTTCTTCTTGCGGGCCTCGTCGTCCACGCTCACGACGTCGTCCTCTCTGAGGCGGCGGGCGATCCCAGTTGGTAGAACTTACTTTTCAGTTTCGAGAACAATACTCTCATCCGGGGATGCCCGGTAGATCCGGACGTCGGCGGTCACGGGCGTGCGGCGGCCTCCGCCGGCGGCGGGGCCGCCCGCAGGGCGCCTGGCCGCGAAGGGTTGAAGTAGGCGTTCTCTCTCAGAGAGAATGATGTTTTCGACGTGGAGGAGACGGCATGGGAACCCAGCGCGACGCGGGACCGGTGGCGGCGGGATCCGCCGCCCACGCGGACGGGACGAGGCGCCTGCTGATCGGCGGGCGGCTGGTGGAGGCGGAGCGGACGTACCCGTCGCTCAACCCGGCCACCGGGAAGGTCATCGGGCACGCCCCCGACGCCGCGCCCGCCGACGCCGAGGCCGCCGTCGCCGCGGCCCGCCGCGCCTTCGACACCACCGCCTGGCCCACCGACGTCGATCTCCGTGTCCGCTGCCTCGAGCAGCTCTACGACGCGCTGGTCGAGCACAAGGAGGAGCTGCGGGAGCTGACGATCGCCGACACCGGGTCGCCCCGCATCGTGACCCACGGCGCCGGCCTGGACGAGCCGCTGGAGATCGTCCGCTACTACGCGGGACTGCTGCGCGAGCACTCCTTCACCGAGGACCTCGGCGAGAACGAGGTCAGGGGGCGGCGGAACCGCCGCTGGGTGGAGAAGGAGGCGGCGGGCGTCGTCGCCGCGATCACCGCGTACAACTACCCCAACCAGCTCGCCCTGGCCAAGCTGGCGCCCGCGCTGGCCGCCGGGTGCACGGTCGTGCTGAAGGGCGCGCCGGACACGCCGCTGGTGACGCTGGCGCTGGCCGAGCTGATCGCCGAGCGCACCGACATCCCGGCCGGTGTCGTCAACGTCCTCACCTCCGCGGGGGCTGCCACCGGCGAGGTCCTGACCACCCACCCGGACGTGGACGTCGTCACCTTCACCGGGTCCACCGCGACCGGCCGCAAGATCATGGCGGCGGCGAGCGGCACCGTGAAGCGGGTCTTCCTCGAACTCGGCGGCAAGTCCGCGATGGTCGTGCTCGACGACGCCGACCTCGACCTGACCGCGATGGCGGCGGCCTTCACCATCTGCTCGCACGCCGGCCAGGGATGCGCGATCACCTCCCGGCTGCTGGTGCAGCGCGGGCAGCACGACGCGATGGTGGAGCGGGTCGCCGCCCAGCTCGCCGGGGTCCGCTACGGGGACCCGCGCGACGCGAACACCTACATGGGGCCGTTGATCAGCGAGCGGCAGCGGGAGAAGGTGGACGGGATGGTGCGGCGTGCCGTGGAGGGAGGCGCGAAGCTGGTGACCGGCGGCGAGAAGGTCGATCCCGGGTTCTTCTACACCCCGACGCTGCTGAGCGGCGTGGATCCGGACAGCGAGATCGCGCAGGAGGAGGTCTTCGGGCCCGTCCTCGCCGTCATCCCCTACGACGACGAGGACGACGCCGTCCGCATCGCCAACAACTCCGCCTACGGCCTCTCGGGAGCGGTGCACAGCGCCAGCGAGGCGCGCGCCATCGCCGTGGCCCGGCGGATCCGCACCGGAACGCTCAGCATCAACGGCGGCAACTACTTCGCGCCGGACGTCCCCTTCGGCGGCTTCAAGCAGTCGGGGATCGGCCGCGAGATGGGCGTGGCCGGCCTGGACGAGTTCCTGGAGCGCAAGGCGTTCGCGACCGTCGTCCCCTGAGCACGAGGCGTCCCCTGAGCGAACGCATCACCCCGCCCAGCGCCGACCGCCCCCTCCGCGGCGGCGCCGACGAAAGGAATCCCCCGCATGGCAGCAGACGCGGCCGCCGCCGACATCGCCTCGCTCGTGCTGCGGGTGTCGGTCGGCGGCACCCTGATCGCGCACGGCTGGAACCACGCGTTCGGCGGCGGCAGGATCGAGGGCACGGCGGGCTGGTTCGAGTCCATGGGGCTGCGCCCGGGCCGGCTGCACGCGCTGATGGCGACCGGCACGGAGTTCGGCGCCGGCGTCCTGCTGCTGCTCGGGCTCCTCACCCCGCTCGCCGCCGCCGGGGCGGTCGGCACGATGGGGGTCGCGCTCATCACGGCCCACCTGCGCAACGGCTTCTTCATCTTCCGGCCGGGACAGGGCTACGAGTACGTCGTCATGATCATCATGGTGGCGTGCGGGATCGGCGCCCTCGGCGGCGGCGCCGTCTCCCTCGACCGCGCCGCCGGGATCGACGGCGACCTCTCCGGGTGGACGGGCCTCGCCGTCACCGCCCTCGCCGGGGGCGTCGGCGCCGCCCTGCTGCTGGCCGCGTTCTGGCGTCCCTCTCGGCAGGCGGAGGAACAGGGCGGCTAGGACGCCCCGTTCCGCCGGCCGGCGATGACGGTGCTCCGGACGGCCGTCGCGTCCGGGCCGCGCAGTGCCTCGGCGAGCGGGACGTGGAGCAGGACCAGGTCGGCCGCGGCCCCCGGGCGGACACCCCGGGCGCGCCCGCCGGGATCGCCGGGCGGCGTCAGGTAAGAGCGGAGGGCGGCGCGGGCCGTGATCGCCTCGCCGCCGGCCACCACCGCCCCGGACCGGGTGCGGCGCTTCACGGCGGCGCGGATGACCGCCCACGGGTCGAGCGGCCCGTAGGGCGCGTCGCTCGACAGCGCGACCGGGACGCCCGCGTCGGCCAGCCGGCGGCAGCGGTACAGGTCGCCGTGGTCGCTCGCCGGGACGTCGCGCAGGTAGTCGTCGCCCCGGTCGGCGATGAAGCCGGGCTGCGTGACGACGCGCAGCCCGAGCCGGGCCAGCTCGCCGACGGTCTCCGCCGGGACGAGCGCGGCGTGCTCGACGCGGTCGCCGTCGCGGACGCCGGTCGCGCCGAGCGCCGCGAGGAGGAGCAGCAGCGCTTCGCGGGTGACGCAGTGCACGGCCACGGCCCGCCCGTACGCGTGGGCGCTCGCGATGCGGCCGGTCAGGTCGTCGAGCGAGGGAAGACCCGAGTCGGCAAGGACGATCTTGTAGGGGCCGGTGGTCACCTCCGGACGGCGGGGGGCCGGGGCGTCCAGGGGCATGCCGAGCAGATGCACGCGCTGGGGAACCGCCCCCTCCTCGAACGCGGCGATCGCGTCAGTGGTGAGATCGGGCGTGGCGTCGGTGACGCCGGTGATCCCGTACCGCGCCAGCTCGGCTCCGACGGCGCTCAGATCGGCGGGCGGTCCGGCGGGCAGGCGGGTGCGGAGCCAGTCGTCGGCGCGCCACAGCCGTCCGGTCGGGACGCCGGCGGGGCCGCGCTCGATGCCTGGGTGACGCCCCTCGGCCAGGCCCGCGTCGCGCGCGGCGGCGGAGTTGAGCATCCACAGCGCGCCGCTGCGGTGCTGGACCCGGACGGGCACGTCGGAGCGCAGCGCGTCGAGGCGCGCCGCGTCCAGGTCCCCGGCGACGCTCTCGGCGTAGCCGACGCCGCGCACCCACCCGTTCTCATCGGGCGGCGCGGCGCGCAGTGCCGCCGCCAGCGCGTCCCGTCCCTCGACCTGCGGAGGCCCGCACAGGACGGACCGCCTCCACGCCCACAAGGCGTGCAGATGCAGGTGGTGATCCCACAGCCCCGGAAGCAGCGCGCCGCCGCGGCACTCGACCACCTCCTCCGAACCCGCCGGAGTGAGATGCGGGCCGACGTCGGCGATCCGCTCGCCCACGACGCGGACATGCGTGCGCCCGCGCCCGCCGATCTCGGCGTCGCGGAACAGCAGCCCGCTCACGGCCGCGTCCATGGCCTCATGGGACGGGAATCCCGAGCCGCCGCAGGACGTCCGCCGTGTCGGCACCAGTGGCCGGCGCGTCGCCCTTCGGTTCGCGGCGAACCGGGACGGCGACCGGGACGGCACCGGCACCGGTCTCGACGACCCACCCGCCCGCGCGGCGGACCGCCGGCGCGCTGGGGACCGGCGGCCCCGGATCGAGGGTCGCCGCGACGACGCCGGTCATCGACACGTCCCAGAGGACGCCGCGTCCCGGCGGCGCGGTGGCCGCGAGCACGGCCGCGGTGAGCCCCGTCAGCGGGTCGGCGATGGCGTCGCCGCAGAACACCGGGGACAGGTCCGGCTCGCGGCAGACCAGCCCGGCGCCCGCGGCCACGTCGTCGCCGAAGCCGACGCGCTCGGACGCGCGGCCGTTCGCGGTGATCGAGACCCAGGTCGTCCCGGCGGCGACCGCGGCGCCCGCGTCCAGCCCGAACCGGGCGAGGGCGCGCGGCCGGGACGCCTCGATGACGATGTCCGCCGCGTCCACCAGCGCCGCCATCGCCCGGCGGCCCGCCGCGGTCGCCGGGTCCAGCACGACGGAGCTGTGGCCCGCGTGCAGGAGCCGGTAGAAGCCGGGGTCGCCGTACCGCGCCCCGTCCGGTCGGGTGGGCGTCTCGACCTTGACGACGCGTGCCCCGGCCAGGCCGAGCAGATGCGCGCAGAGCGGCCCCGCCCACAGCGCGCTGAAGTCGACGACCAGCGCGTCCTTCACCGGGCGGGGCGACGCCGGGACCGGGACGCTCGCGGGCGGCGCCGTGCGCACCGGTCCGGCGGCGATGCCGAGAAGCGCGGCGCGCTCGGCGAGGTCGGCGCCGGTGTGCTCGCGGAGCCACGACGCGACCGCCGGCCACGGATCGTCGCCGACGTCGGTACTGGCGAGCGCGCCGAGGAGCGCCGGGTCGTCGGGGCGGGCGCAGGACACCGCGGCCCAGCCGTCCGCGGTGGGGAGCAGCCGGCACGCGCCGCCCGGCGACACCCGTCCGCGCCGGGTGTGGCCGGTGAACGCGGCGCGCTCGGCCAGCAGCCGCGCCCCGTCCAGGCGCGGGGCGCCCGTGGACGCGGCGAACCGCTCGGCCAGATCCCGGGCCACGGCCGCGGCCCGTCCGGGCGGCAGCAGCGGCGGGCCGTCCGGACGGCCCGACAGCGCCATCGCGCCGCTTCCGGCCCACGCCGACGCCGCGTCCACGTCCGGCGCCGCGCCCGTGTCCGGTGGCGTGCCCGCGTCCGGTGGTGTGCCGTTCACCGGCGCCGGCTCCCTGCGTCGCCGCTGCGTCCGCGCATGATCCCGACGATAGCGCCGGGCCGCCGTCACCGGGCCACGTAGCCTCCGTCCACGGGGAGGGCGGCGCCGGTGACGAACGACGACTCGTCGCCGGCGAGGAAGAGCGCGGCGGCGGCCAGCTCGGACGGCAGCCCCCATCGGTTCATCGGCTGGACGCTCATCGGCATGTCCGGCGGCGGCGCCGGCCTGTCCTCCGAGGCGCCCGCGAGCCCCGTCCACGTCATGCCGGGGCAGATCGCGTTGACCCGCACGCCTTGCTCGGCATAGTCGAGCGCGGCGCTCTTGGTCATCTGGACGACGCCGCCCTTCGCCGCCGCGTACACCGAGTGCTCCTTCCACCCGACGAGCCCGGCGGAGGACGCGGTGTTCACGACGGAGCCGCCGCCGGTGCGCAGCATCGCGGCGATCCCGTACTTCATGCCGAGGAAGACGCCCTTGAGGTTCACCGCGATGACGTCGTCGAAGGTGCTCTCGTCCTGCTCGGTGATGGGTTTGCGGGGGCCGCCGAAGCCGGCGTTGTTGCAGAGCACGTCGAGACGCCCGAAACGGCGTTCGGCCGTCTCGATCATGGCCCGCACGTCGGCCGCGGCGGACACGTCGGCGTGCACCGCGATGGCCGCGTCGCCGATCTCCGCGGCGACCTCGTCCTGCCGGCCGCTGCGGTCCGCGCACACGACCTTCGCGCCGTGCTCCGCGAACAGGACCGCCATGGACCGCCCGATCCCCGACCCCGCGCCGGTGATCACGGCGACCTTGCCGGCGAGCCGTCCTCCGTTGTCCGTCATGGTGTGCTTCCTTGCGTCAGGTCCGGCGGCGCGCTCGTGGTGGTGCGGTGCCGCGTCATCTGGGCGAGTGCCGCGTCGTGCCGGGCGATGATCTGGCGGACGCGCGCCTCCGCCAGCGGCCCGAGCCCGTCGTAGACCCCGGCGAACAGGCCGCGCGCCTGCCGGCCGGGCCAGGGGCGGGGCAGCAGGCTCTCCGGCAGTTCCGGGTCGAGGCTCACCAGCTCCCGCCAGGCGTCCTTGACGTCCGTCCGGGCCACGAGCGCCTCCGCGGTCCCGACCTGGCCGTGCTCGACGCGGTGCAGCAGCGGCTCGTGCTCGGCGATGAACGCCTCGTAGCGCGCGGCGATCGCCTCGACGTCCCAGGCGGCGAGCGGGTCGCCGGGCCCGGCCGCGTACGTCACCTCGGCGCGCAGGACGGTCGCGTGCCCCACTCCCAGGTTCTCCAGGAGCTCGACGGTCTGGTCGCGGTCGGCGTGCGGCGACACCCAGACGCTGTCGTAGAGGGGGGCGTAACCGAGCCAGCGCAGCCGCGTCCGGATGACGTACCGCAGGTCGCGCTGCTCGTCGGGGACCGAGAACAGGACGGTCGTCCACGAGCCGTCCCATGCCCGGTCCCCGGCGCGGAACTCCACGACGCGCCGCTGGGTCTGCTCCAGCGCGCGCGCAGCGCCCGGCGTCATCCGGTAGAACGTCCGCCGGCCGGTCTTCGTCGCCTCCAGGAGGTCCCGACGGGCGAGCCGCGCGATCGCGGCCCGGGCGCTCGCCTGCGTGTTGGCGAACTCGGTGAGCAGCTCGACCAGCGCCGCGGACGGCAGGTACGCGTCGGTGCCGAACCAGTAGTCGGTGAACAGCCCCAGGAGCAGGTGCTGTGGGTTCGGCCCGACCTGCACGCGCGGGAAGTCGACCTCGGTCTCCACGTAGGCTTCCATCACGCGGGAAGGCTATCCGCGGCGGTTCCGCCCGGACGCCCGCGAACCGCGGCGGCGGTGGTCATCGTCCGATCCCCGTTCACACGGCCGGTTCGGCGGTCGTGTCGAAGAAGGCGGCGCCGGAGTCGGGGATGCGCGGCTGGTGGAACACGTTGACCGCGTAGGAGACGAGGATCATCGAGTACAGCAGCCGCAGCAGCCGTGTGGCGTCGTCGGGCAGGTCGTTCAGGTCGAGTGCGTTGAGGTACTCGATGGCCTCTTCGGCGCGGGGGGCGATGGCGTCGTAGAAGGCGGCCAGCTCGTCGAAGGTCTTGGACAGGCGCATGTCGTAGCGTTCCTGCCGGGTCGGCCGTGCCCAGTCGGCGACCCACGGCTCCAGGTCGGTGAACTGCGCGGGCAGGCTGGTCGCGATGGTCGGCATCAGCCCTCCTTGCTGGTGTTGCGGGCCTGGTGGGCGGCGACGGTGTCGCGGACGGTCTTGTGGAACCTGCGGATGAGCAGTTCCTGGTCGGACAGGTGGAACCGCTGGTTGGCGCGGGTCGACAGGCCCTGCTGGGTGGCTTCGATGGTGTTGACGTCCTGCATGGCGAACTCGATGGTGCTGTCGACGACGAGTTCCTGCGCCAGCCGTTCCTGGGCGTTCTTGGGCGGCACGAAGTACAGGTCGATGTCGTAGGTGTGCTTGTCGACGGCTTCGGGCCAGTAGGTGTACGTGATGTAGAACCCGCGCGCCCAGATCTGCACCGACAGGTTGGGGAACAGCCAGAACTGGTCGTTGCCCCACGAGCGGATGTTGCCCTTGTTGAGGAAGTCGGGGAGCGGGCCGAGGTCGGGGACGTCGTCGGGGCCGAACAGCCCGGCGCGGAACAGCTTGTAGACCCAGATCTGGTCGCGTTCGGCGGGGCCGGCGGTGCCGGGCTCGCGCGGCGGGAGCGGGGGCGGGCCGGGCACCGAGGTGAGCATGTGCGGGGTGAACAGGTCGTAGTGGTAGGCGTCGACCGGCGGGACGAGCTTTTCGGCCTTGGCGATGTCCTTGGCGATGAAGCGGGCGTGCACGTACGGCGGGTGGTACCACTCGCAGACCGAGTCGACGGCGAGTTTCCAGTTGCCGCGGATCGGCGCGGAGAACCCGTAGTGCTGGGTCATCTCGTGGAACGGGTAGGCCTCCAGTTCCAGGAGGCGATCGCCCAGGTAGCTGCGCAGCGGGACGGGGTCGTCGGCGAGGTTGACGAAGATGAACCCGGCGAACTCCTCGCAGTGCACCGGCGGCATCCGCAGCGAGTCCTTGTCCAGGCCGAAGAACTCCTCCTCGTTGGTGACGTGGGTGACGCGGCCGTCCAGGCCGTACCGCCAGCCGTGGTACTTGCAGGCGAACTCGCGGCACGAGCCCTTGGACTCCTCCTGCGGGTGCTCCTGCCAGACGACCTTGTTACCGCGGTGCGCGCACACGTTGTGGAAGGCGTTGACCTTCCCGTCGCGGCGCCGCGCGATGACGATCGAGGCCAGCCCATGCAGTTCGCGGGTGAAGAACGTGCCCGGCCGGGGCAGCCGCTCGGACCGGCCGACGTACAGCCAGGACCGCTTGAACACCGCCTCGCGTTCGGCGGCGAAGAACTCCGGGGAGATCGCGTCCTCGTAGTCCACGGGCCCGGTTCCGAGATCCGGGTAGTCCGGAGTGAACTTGCCTCTCCCCGTGGATAGGCGTTGCTGCAGCTCGGTCATGCGCTGTCTCCCTGCTGTGGCGATGGCTCGATGGTAGTCACTTTTCCTCGCAAGCTACATAGTCATGTCATCTTTTGGGCGTGACGATCATGACCACGGCTTGTCGTTCCAGGCGCGGTCAAGCGGCTCCATGCCGCCGCCGAAGGGGAAGAACTCCTGCTGGGCGTAGGTCTCGCGGGCCAGGCCGTGGCCGAGTTCCTCCAGGTAGGCGCGCTTGAGGTTCTGGGTGAACAGCTGCCGCGTGTACCGCAGCACCATCGGCGGCCGCTTCACCAGCTCGCGAGCCAGCTCCCACGCCCGGTCGAGCACCTGGTCCTTCGGCAGGACCTCGTTGACCGCGCCCCACTCCTTGGCTTCCTGCGCGGACAGCTTCTTGCCGGTGAGCAGGAAGTAGCGGGCCCGGTTGTGGCCGACCAGGAAACTCCAGATCACGTGCTGCCCGTCGCCGGGCACCTGGCCGCGCGGGAAGTGCGAGACGTCCTGGAAGTAGGCGTCCTCGGAGGCCAGCACGATGTCGCCCATCAGCGGGACCTCGGAGTGGATGTTGCACGGGCCGTTGACCACGCTGATCATCGGCACGTCCACCTCCAGGACGTTCTGCTGGAGCTGGCGGTTGTACCAGGCCTTCTCGTCCAGCTTGTGCAGCCCGCGGACGCCCGGCATCGCGTCGTAGATCGGCGGGTCGGGCAGCGTGCCGTCGGGCATCAGGCCCCAGTCGGCGTTGTAGTTCTCGCCGGTCCCGGTGTGGATGAGCACCTTGATCTCGCGGTCGCCGGCGACGTCGGCGAACGCGTCGGCCATGTCGTCGTGCGACTTCCAGTCCCACACCAGGCTCCCGCCGCCGGTGTGGCACCGCATCAGCAGGATCCCGTCCTCGCTCAGCTCGAAGCCGTAGTTGGGGTAGCGGTCCTTGTAGTCCTCGTACCTGGCGCGCTTGACCATCGGCCGTCCCTTCGTCCCGCGGTACCCGGCCGCGGGACCTCTGTTGTGCGACATGGTTTTGGCGTACGGTGCTAAATATGCATCCTTTTCGGTTCGCCGTCCAGGCGACCAAGGCGACCACGGGGGCGCAGTGGCGCGATCTCGCCCGCAAGGCCGAGGACCTCGGATACGCCACGCTGTTCGTCGCCGACCACTACCTGGGGCCGGGCCCGGCGGCCCGGGAGTCGCGGCTGCCGCCGCAGCACCTCGCGCCGATCGCCGCGATGGCCACGGCCTCCGCCGTGACGCAGCGGCTCCGGGTCGGCTGCCGCGTGTTCTGCGTCGACTACCACGTCCCGGCCGTCCTGGCGAAGGAGGCGGCGACCCTGGACCTGCTGTCGGACGGCAGGCTGGAGTTCGGGATCGGCGCAGGCTGGAGCGAACGCGAGTACCGGGCGATCGGCCTCGACTTCGCGCCCCCGGCCCGCCGCGTCGACAAGCTCGAAGACGTCGTCGCACTGCTCAAGGCCCACTGGAGCGGTGAGCCCCTGAACCATCAGGGACCGTTCGCGACCGCGACCGGATACGCGGGCCTGCCCCTGCCGGCGCAGCGGCCCCGCCCGCCGATCATGATCGGCGGCGCACGCAAACGCGTGCTGTCGCTCGCCGCCCGCGAAGCCGACATCGTCAGCATCAACAACGTCCCGTTCGACGCGGTGAACGACGCCGGCCGCACACCCGCCGAAGAAGCCGCGCACCGCTTCGCCGTCGTCCGCGACGCGGCGGGGGAGCGCCTCCCCGGCCTGGAGATCGAGAGCTCCCCGTTCTTCACCGAGGTCACCGACGACCCCGGCGCCGCCGTCGCCCGCGTCGCCAAGATCATGGGCGTCCCGCCGGACGGGCTCCCCGCCCACCCCAACGTGCTGGTCGGCTCGCTCGGCGAGGTCGCCGACCGGCTCCAGGAGCGCCGCGACATCTACGGCGCGAACTACATCACCGTCCAGCAGCGCGAACTGGAACGCTTCGCGCCCGTCGTCGCCCGGCTCGCGGGCCGCTGACGGATCGGCCGCCCCGGCCGGCAATCACGGAGGACACGAAGGTGGTCGAACAGAAGAGCGGTGCGATGCCCGAACCGCGGGGACCGCTCGAAGGCGTGCGGGTCGTCGAGGCGGCCACCCTCGCCGCGGGGCCGACGGTGGCCACGACGCTGGGGGAGTTCGGCGCCGAGGTCATCAAGATCGAGCCGCCGGGCACCGGTGACCCGATGCGCACCTGGGGCGACCGCAAGGACGGCATCGGCCTGGTCTGGAAGAGCATCAGCCGCAACAAGAAGTGCGTCACGCTCGATCTGCGCGTTCCCGCAGGTCAGCGGCTGCTGCACCGGCTGCTCGACGTCAGCGACGTGCTCGTGGTCGGCAACCGGCCGAGTGCCCTTGAGCGGTGGGGGATCGGCTACGACGCGGTCCATGCCGCGCACCCGCATGTGGTGGTCGCGCACATCACCGGCTACGGCAAGGGCGGCCCCAAGAGCGACAGGCCCGGGTACGGCACCCTCGCCGAAGCGATGAGCGGCTTCGCGCACGTCACCGGCCCGGCCGACGGCCCGCCGACGCTGCCGCCGTTCATGCTGGCCGACGGCATCGCCGGGCTCACCGCCGCCTACGCGGTGATGATGGCGCTCTACCACCGCGACGTCCACGGCGCGGACGGCCAGCTCGTGGACGTCAGCCTCCTCGAACCGCTCGCACGGCTCATCGAGTCCGCGACGCTCGCCTACGACCAGCTCGGCACCGTCAAGACCAGGACGGGTAATCGGCTGGACGCCAGCGCACCGCGCAACGCCTACCGCACCCGCGACGGCCGGTGGCTGGCGATCTCCAGCGCGTCACCGAGCATCGCGGTGCGCGTCTTCCGCGCCATCGACCGCCCCGACCTCGCCGAACACCCCGACTACATCGACCCCGTCCGGCGGCAGGAACGAGCCGTCGAAGTGGACGAGCTGGTCGCCGACTGGATCGCACGCCACACTCTCGACCAGGCCATGACCGTGTTCGAGGAAGCCGAGGTGACCGCGGCACCCGTCTACGACGCGCCCGCGCTGCTGGCCGACGCGCACCTGCGCGCCCGCGGCACCTTCCGGGCCGTGGACGACCCCGACCTCGGCCGCATGACCGTCCAGGCCCCGGTGCCGAGGCTCAGCGCCACCCCGGGACGCATCGACCACCTCGGCCGCCGGCTCGGCGCCGACAACGACCACGTCTACCGCGACCTGCTCGGCCTCGACCCCGCCGAGATCGCGGACCTGCGTGAAGAAGGAGTGATCTGATGCCCGAGCCGAGAGCCCGCAGGTCGGAACTGGCGACGCCGGCCAGCGACGAGCACATGTGCCAGAAGGCGGCCCGGTCGGGCGCGGACCTGGTCTTCCTCGACCTGGAGGACGCCTGCGCCCCGGCGGCCAAGGAGCGGGCGCGCGGCGTCGCCGTCGCCGCGCTGACCGGGCTGGACTGGGGACGCACCGTGCGCGCCGTCCGCGTCAACGGCCTGGACACCCCCTGGTGCCACGACGACGTCATCGAGGTCGTCACCGGGGCGCGCGACGCGCTCGACGTGATCATCCTGCCGAAGGCGCGCACCGCCCGCGACGTGTGGTGGCTCGACGTCCTGCTCACCCAGCTGGAGGACAAGCTCGGGCTGGCGCGGCGGATCGGCATCGAAGTGCTCATCGAGGAGGCCGAAGGGCTGGCCAACGCCGTCGAGATCGCCCGCGCCGGCGACCGCCTCGAAGCGGTCATCTTCGGCGCCGGGGACCTGTCCGCCTCGCTGCGCGCCCGGGTCGACGGCAACTTCGACCCGCTCGGCGACTATCCCGGCGACTTCTGGCACCACGCCCGCGCCCAGGTCCTGACCGCAGCCCGCACCGCCGGCATCGACGCCATCGACGCGCCGTACCCCGCCTACCAGGACCCCGACGGCTACCGCAGGGCCGCCACCCACGCCGCCCTGCTCGGCTTCGACGGCAAATGGGCCATCCACCCCAGCCAGATCGCGACCGCCCACGAGGTCTTCAGTCCGACCGCCGAGGAGGTCGCGCAGGCCAGGGCGGTGATGGAGGACTACGAGCGGGCCGCCGCAGGCGGCACCGGCGCCATCGGCCGCGACGGACGCCTCGTCGACGCCGCCCACATGCGCCACGCCGCCAACGTCCTGCGCCGGGCGGCGCCGACGGGGTGATCCCGCGAGGGCATGCAACCTTCGCGGCCGACCACCGATCCCGGGCGCGGCATGCTCCGGGGCGTTCACCGCAGCGCGCGGCGACCGTTCCGGTTCTTCGCAGGCGCGCTCGGCGGCGCGTCACCGTCGCGTTCCGCGGCGCGGGCGATGCCTTCGCACATCCCGCCGAAGACGCGGTCGTGGAACGGTTTGAACGCCCACCAGTAGCAGTGCCCGAGCAGCCCCCGGGGATGGAACAGGGCGCGCTGGGCGTAACGGACGCGGCCGTCGCGTTCCGACACGCTCAACTCCAGCCAGGCCAGTCCGGGGACGCGCATCTCGGCGCGCAGCCGCAGCAGGCGTCCGGGCTCGATCTCCTCCACGCGCCAGAAATCGACCGCCTCCCCGATGCGGAGCCGGCGCGGGTCGCGGCGGCCGCGCCGCAGGCCCACCCCGCCCACGAGCCGGTCGAGGACGCCGCGGGCGCGCCAGGCCAGGGGGAAGGAGTACCAGCCGCGCTCGCCGCCGATCCCCTCGATGACCTCCCACAGGCGCCGCGGCGGGGCGTCCACGGTGCGGGACCGCTCGTCGGTGTAGAGGCTGCCGCCGGCCCAGTCCGGGTCCGTGGGCAGCGGGTCGCTGGGCGCGCCGGGGACGCTCGCCGACGACCAGCGGGTCGCGACGTCCGCCTCGCGGACGCGGCGCAGCGCGAGGGACACCGCGCGCTCGAACCCGGCGAGGCCCTCGTCCGGCGGCGGGACGTACCGGCCGATGTCGTGCTCGCGGCAGATCACCTCGTTGCGCAGCGACTCCACCAGCGGACGCGCCAGGCGGCCCGGGACGGGCGTGATCGCCCCGACCCACAGGCTCGACAACCACGGGCTCAGCACCGGCACCGGGACGATGAGGCGCGGCCTGAGTCCGGCGACGGCGGCGTACCGCCGCATCATGTCCCGGTAGGTCAGCACGTCCGGCCCGCCGATGTCGAACCCCCGGCTGACCCGGGCGGGGAGCGCGGCGGACGCCACGAGGTAGTGCAGGACGTCCCGGATCGCGATCGGCTGGATGCGCGAGTGCACCCAGCGCGGGGTGACCATCACCGGGAGCCGCTCGGTCAGGTACCGCAGCATCTCGAACGACGCCGAGCCCGACCCGATGATCACGGCGGCGCGCAGCCAGACGGCGGGCACCCCGGCGTCCAGCATGATCCGGCCGACCTCGGCGCGGGACCGCAGGTGCGGGGACAGGTCTTCGTCCGGGTCCATCCCGCCGAGATAGACCAAGCGCCCGACGCCGGCGTCGCGGGCCGCGGCGGCGAACGTGCGGGCCGAGCGGCGGTCGGTCTCGCCGAACCCGCCCGCCCCGCCGATCGCGTGGATCAGGTAGTAGGCGACGCGCACGCCCTCCAGGGCCCGGCGGGTCGACTCCGGGTCGGTCGCGTCGGCCTGGACGATCTCCACGCGGTCCGCCCAGGGATGGTCGCGCAGCCGCCGCGGGGAGCGCGCCATGCACCGCACGCGGTAACCGGCGTCCAGCAGTTCCGGTACCAGCCGGCCGCCGATGTAGCCGCTGGCCCCCGTCACCAGGCACAGGCTCGCGTCGCCCGCTCCAGCGGGCGGCGGTGTCGTCCTGGGCGTGCCGGTCATAGGTTGTGCCGGAGGAGCAGGTCGTCGGGGAACGGGGCCAGGTACGTCTGGCCCGCGATGTAGTCGAGATTCTCGCCTTCGGCGTGGTGGCGCAGCAGCGCGACGGGGACGCTCAGCGGCGCCCGCCCCTCCCGGTAGGAGTCGATCGCGGCGAGGATGTCGTGACGGCGCGTCGGGTCGAGGCTTTCACTGATGAAGCCGAGCACGTGCTGCAGGGCGTTGGTGTGGCGGCCGCGTCCGGCGCGGACGGCGAGGGCGGCGGTGAACGCGCGGCGGTAGCCGCGTTCCAGGTCCTCTTCCTGGAGTTCGCCCGCGCGGGCGACGATCCGCCCCGTTTCGCGGTAGCCGTCCGGCGTGTGGGCGAGCAGCTGCATCTTGTGCCGGCTGTGGAAGGCGACGAGGTCGCGGGGCCGCCAGGCGGCGGCGAAGAGGGCACGGAGTCGGGCCTGGGCGAACAGCCGCTCCACGAAGTGCTCGCGCAGCACCGGGTCGTTGAGCCGGCCGCTCTCCTCCACGGGCAGGTCCGGATAGGCCTCCAGCAGCAGGGCGGCGAAGACGCCGCGGCCCTCGCGGTCGACCGGCTGGCCGTCCGTGCGCTCGCCGGGACGCCCGGACGCGTGGCGCGGCAGCTTGAACAGCCCGCAGCTGGGCGAGCGGGACTTCAGTACGTACCCGTCGATGTCCTCGAGGCCGGGGAGCCGGTGTTCGGCGAGCGCGGCCATCGCCTCGGTGTGATCGTGGCCGCCGTCCCTGGTGACGAGGTGCCCGTCGGTGCGCAGCCGCATCGCGGGGCGCGGCGCGCCGAGGCCGATCTCCATCTCCGGGCAGACCGGCACCCAGTCGACGTGACGCGACAGCGACCCGGTGAGGAACCGGTCCCTGCTGTGCGCGGCGTTGTAGCGGACGGGTGCGCCCAGCAAGCAGCTCGACACCGCCAGCCGCGGCCGCGCCCCGTCCCACCAGAGGCTCCGCTCGTCCTGCCCGGTCGCGTGCGTCGGTGACGGCATGGCAGCTCTCGCCTCCTTCGCGCTCGGCGGCGGCGCGTGCCGTGGCGGGAGCCGTTCGGCCAGGTCATCGCGATCCCCGTAGTCGCTCCGAGATCCATTCATAGCCGGTCGCGCCGCCGCGGCGGACCATCCACCGGCAAACCCACGGGCAACGAAGAACAGGCACGCGGGAGCGGCCCGTTCGCCGCGCCCAACCGCGTCCGCTTCCTGCTGGACGCCCTCACTCTCGGGCTCCGGGGGACCGCCCTCCCCGGGATCACCGTCGGATACCACTTCCCCTAAAAGATTCTCATGAGTATCTTTGTGGTCGGCAGGATGCCGAACGGTGGAGCGGCGGTGCCCGCTCCCGTCCGGCGGACTGCGGCGACTCAGAAGGAGAGTCTCGTGAGCGGACAGCCGGAGAAGACGAACGCGCCCGCCATCACCGAATCCCTCGACACGGCCTCGCTCGGCGCGCAGGTCCAGGCCCCGTCGAAGCCCGTGCGGATCTGGGCCGTCATCGGCGGCGCGATCCTGGTCTTCCAGCTCTACGTGTGGATCCGGTGGATCACCGGATCCCATTTCGAACGGGTGCCCACCGGGCCGAGCGATCCGCCGGCGCTGATGAAGGCGGTCCTCGTCACCTGGACGGGCGTGACGCTGCTCGGCCTGCCGGTCGGCGTGTACTTCTTCATCGTCAGGCCCTGGCGGCGGGAGCGGCGGATCACGCTCGACGGGATGCTGCTGGTGTCCTGCGGCCTGCTGTTCTTCCAGGATCCGCTCCTGGACTACTTCAACACGTGGTGCACCTACAACAGCTGGCTCTGGAACATGGGCTCGTGGACGCAGGACATCCCGGGCTGGCAGTCGTTCGGCGAACCGGGCCACATGCTGGCCGAGCCGCTGCTGATGAACGCGCCGGGCTACTCCTACGGGGTGCTGCTGTGCACCATTCTCGGCTGCTGGGTGATGCGCCGGGTCAAGGCGCGGTGGCCGGGGATCAGCAACGTCGGGCTGATCGGTGTCCTGGTGGCGTGGTCGTTTTTCTTCGACCTCGTCATGGAGGGCCTGTTCCTCATGCCGATGGGGCTGTTCACCTATCCCGGCGCGATCAGGTCCCTGAGCATCAATGCCGGTCACTACTACCAATGGCCGATCTACGAAGGCCTCATGTGGGGCGGCGTCCAGGCGGGCCTGTGCGCGCTGCGCTACTTCACCGACGATCGCGGCCGGACGTTCGTGGAGCGCGGACTGGACCGCGTCCGGGGCGGCCCGACGGGACAGCAGTTCACGCGCTTCCTGGCGATATTCGCGGCGTGCAGCGCGTTCTTCTTCGTGTTCTACAACGTCCCGGTGCAATGGTTCGCCATGCACGCCGATTCCTGGCCGACGGACATCCAGAAGCGCTCGTACTTCATGTCGGGGATCTGCGGCGACGGGACGGGCCGGCTGTGCCCCGACCCCGCCCTGCCGACGACGCGCGACGGCTCCGCGACCATCGGCCCGGACGGCAAGGTCGTGCCGCCGAAGGAAAGAAAGCTCCCGACGATCGTTCCCTTCGACAAGGGGCATTGAGATGCTGACCGACGGATCCGTCGCCGTCCAGTCCGCGCCGGACGCGCCGTTCTACCATGCGGTCGGGGACGAGGAGGAGGTGTTCCGCGCGGCGGCCGGCGGCGGCCTCCCGGTGCTGCTGAAAGGGCCGACGGGATGCGGGAAGACCCGCTTCGTGCAGGCCATGGCGCACGAGCTCGGCCGCGAGCTGATCACCGTCGCGGGCCACGAGGACATGACGTCGGCGGACCTGGTGGGCCGGTTCCTGCTCAAGGGCGGGGAGACGGTCTGGGTGGACGGGCCCCTGACCCGCGCCGTGCGTGAGGGCGCGATCTGCTACCTGGACGAGGTCGTGGAGGCGCGCCAGGACACCGTCGTGGTCATCCACCCGCTCGCCGACCACCGCCGCGAGCTGGCCGTCGACCGGCTCGGCACGACCCTGCGGGCGGCGCCCGGGTTCCAGCTCGTGATCTCGTACAACCCCGGTTACCAGAGCGTCCTGAAGAACATCAAGGAGTCGACCCGGCAGCGGTTCGTCGCGATCGAGTTGGGCTTCCCGCCCGCCGAGGCCGAGGCGCAGATCGTCGCCCGCGAGGCGGGGATCGGCGCGGAGACCGCGGAGGCACTGGTCCGGCTCGGCAACGCCATCCGGAATCTGGACGGCTCGCCGCTGCGGGAGGCGTCCTCGACGCGGATGCTGATCCTCGCCGGGTGCCTCGTCGCGCAGGGGCTGAGCCTGCGCGTGGCGGCGCGGTCCGCCATCGTGCAGGCCCTCTCCGACGATCCGGACGTCGTCCGGGCCCTCGGCGAACTCGCCGACGCCGTCCTGCCGCGGCCATGACCGCGGCCGACCCGAGCGGCCCCGAGCGTTTCCGGTTCCTCGCCTCCTCCATCGCCGGCAGGGCCGTCGACGTCGCCGAGGCGCGGGCCGGCGAGGCAGCCCACACGAACGGCCGGGTCATATTCGTCTCCGCCGACGCGTCCGCCGGGCGGCAGCGCAGCGAAGTGCTGGTGCAGAGCGCCCTGCTCGGTGCCGGGAGCCTCGACCAGCGATGGATCAAGGCACTCTGGGCGCGTCCGTCCATAGCGCGCCGTTACCTGGCGCTAGAAGGCCGCCGGGTGCTCACCGACCTGGCCGGACGCTATCCGGGCGCGGCTGATCTCGGCCTCGACGGGAACCCGAGCACGACGACCGCCCAAGAGTCGCTCGAATTCGCCAGGGGCCGGGCGGCGGTGCCCGACCCGCCGGAATGGTTCGGTGTCATCAAACCGTCCCGACTGCTATCCGCTCCCGCCGGGCCCGGCGCGCGCGCCACCGACAAAGAGGTGCGGCTGGAATTCGATCCGATCGATCTGCCCGAGGCCGATGACGACGGCGACCGGGAGCAGTCCCGGGAAAGCAGGATCCTGAAACTGTTCGAGAATCCGCTGATCGCCTCGCGGACCCTCACCGACTATTTTCGGAAGCTGCTCGGCGGATCGCGGGCCTCTGCGGACGGCGCCGCCGGAGCGGAGGCCAAGGTCCGCTCGGTCCGGCGAACGGACGCGGTCGGACGGCACGCCCGCCCGCTTCCCACCCGCATCCGCTTCACCGACGACGACAGGCCCGGCGTCGCGATCGGCGTGGGCGGGGCCCTCCACCCGGAGTGGGACGTGCACGGCGGCCGGTACCGCCCCGACTGGTGCCGGGTCATCGGCTTCCCGCTGACCGCCGCCGCCGACGTCTCCGCCGCCGCGGTCCCGCGCGACGACGTGCTCCGCCGGCGGCTGTCCCGCGTCGGCCTCGGCCCGGCGATCCTGCGCCGCCGCCGCGACGGCGACGAGATCGACGTCGAGGCGCTCATCGACCTGTTCGTGGACGTGCGCTCCGGCCATTCGCCGCCGGAGCACGTCTACCTGGACCGCCGGAAGACCTCGCGCGACCTCGGCGTCCTGATCCTGCTCGACGCCTCCGGGTCCGCCACCGACGCCGATCCGGGCGGTCGCGCCGTGCACGACCACCAGCGGCGGGCGGCGGCCACCCTGGCCGCGACGCTCGAGGAGCTCGGCGACCGCGTCGCCGTCCATGCCTTCAGGTCGCACGGCCGGCACGCCGTCCATCTGCCCGCCGTGAAAGCGTTCGGGCAGCGTTTCGACGCCGCCGGCCGGGCCCGGCTCGCCCAGCTCCAGCCGTCCGGCTATACGCGCCTCGGCGCCGGGATCCGGGGCGCGGCCGAGATCCTCAAAAGCGAGGCCGGTACGCCCCACCGCCTGCTGATCGTCCTTTCGGACGGTTTTCCCTACGACAATGGCTACGAAGGCCGATACGCGGAGGCCGACGTCCGTAAAGCCCTTGAAGAACTTCACGCCGACGGCATCGCCTGCCTCTGCCTCTCCATCGGCGCCACCACGACCGTCGACGCGCTCGAACGCGTCTTCGGCCCGGCGAGCCACGCGAGCGCCGCGACCCTCGCCGAGCTGAGCCCCCGAATGGACGAGTTGTTCCTCGCCGCTCTCCAGCGGCTCGCCGCACCGAAACCGAAGTGACGACCGATGCCGGGCTCACCGGCGCCGGACCGGCGCGCGGACGGGCGTCGGACGGCCCGCCGGACCTGGCATAATCGACGGCATGGTTGAGCGTTGGACGAGGGAGCGGCGCCGCGACCACACCCGTTCGCTGCTCGTGGACGCGGCGGAGGAGGTGTTCGCCGAAAAGGGCTTCACGCAGGCGACGCTCGACGACATCGCTTATGCCGCCGGTTTCACGAAAGGCGCGATCTACAAACACTTCGGCACCAAGGAAGACCTTTTCCTCGCGGTCAGCGACCGGCACTGGCGCCGCTATTTCGACGACTTCGCCGAAGTGATCTCGGCGATCACCGAAGTGGGCGCGCGCGAGCTCGACGAGGTGGCCCGGCGGTGGCGCCAGCTCAGCCGGGAGCGCGGCGCCGAGCACGCCGCCCTGGGCCACGAGTTCACCCTGTACCTGCTCCGCAATCCCGAGGCGAGGCAGCGGGTGGAGGCCAAGAGGCTGGAGGTGGCCGAGGCGCTGGCGCGGTCCATCATGGAGGGCATCGACCGCATCGGCGGGACGCTGCAGATCCCCGCGCTGACGTTCGCGCAGGTGCTCATCGCCACCAGCGACTCCGTCGTGCTCGGCAGCCGGCTGGACGACGTCGACCTGTACCGGCCGGTCCTCGAGATGTACATGTCCTTCATCAAGCTGCCCTGACGTCCCGCCCCGGGCGGACCGGACCCGCCCTCAAGGGCCCGCTCTCAAGGGCCCGCGCTCACGGCCCACTCTCACAGGCCCGCTCTCATGGGGCCGCGATCGAGATCGACTTGACGTCCAGGTAGCCGTCGAGGCCCTCGCGGCCGAGCTCGCGGCCGTAACCGCTGGCCTTGACGCCACCGAAGGGCGCCGCCGGGTCCATCGAGTACCCCTGGTTCACGCCGAACGTGCCGGCGCGCACCCGGGCGGCCACGCTCAGCCCGCGCTCGACGTCGGCCGTGAACACCGAGCCGGCCAGGCCGTACTCCGAGTCGTTGGCGATGCGGACGGCCTCGTCCTCGTCCCGGTACGGGATCACGGCGATCACCGGGCCGAAGATCTCCTCGCGGGCGATCGTCATCGACGGCTCGACGCCGCCGAACACGGTCGGCCGCACGTACCATCCGCGCCGCACGCCCTCGGGCATGCCCGTGCCGCCGGTGACGAGCCGGGCGCCTTCGCGGACGCCGGTGTCGATGTAGTGCCGCACCCGCCGCTGCTGCCGCGCGGAGACGAGCGGTCCCATCTCGGTCCGCGGGTCGGCGGGGTCGCCGATCCGGATGGCCGACAGCGTCGCCGCGAGCGCCTCGGCGTGCTCGCCGGCGCGGCCCGCCGGCACGAGGACGCGGGTGAGGGCGTTGCAGATCTGGCCGGCCATGCCCATGCCCGAGAAGCGGACGGCGGTGGCGACCGCCGCGGGGTCGGCGTCCTCCAGCGCGATGGCCGCCGACTTCCCGCCGAGCTCGAGGCCGACTCTGGTGAGGTTGGCCGCGCACGCCGCCGCGACCTGCCGGCCGGCCGCGGTCGACCCGGTGAAGGAGACCTTGTCGACGCCGGGGTGGGCGACGAGGTACGCGCTCGTGTCGCGGTCGGCGGGCAGGACGCTCACGACGCCCGGCGGGACGCCGGCCTGCTCGACGAGCTCGGCCAGCAGCAGCGCGTCGAGCGGTGACTCCGGCGCCGGCTTGAGGACGGCGGTGCAGCCGGCGAGCAGCGCCGGGACGAGCTTGGCGACCGTGAGGAACTGCGGCATGTTCCACGGGACCACGGCAGCGACGACGCCGACGGGTTCCCTGCGCAGCACGACGTCCCGCCCGTACACGCCGGGCCGGTTCTCCTGCCACGGATGCTTCTCGGCGATGTCGGCGAGCGCGCCCATCATCGACCAGGGAAGCGCGACCTGCGCGCGCTTGGCGAAGGAGATCGGGGCGCCGAGTTCCGCGGTGATGAGGCCGGCCATCTCGTCGCGGCGTTCCCCGTAGAGCGCGGCCAGCCGGCGGACGATCGCGACGCGCTCCGCGGGGTCGGTGCGCGGCCACGGACCCTCGTCGAACGCCCGCCGTGCCGCCGCGACGGCGCGGTCGACGTCGGCGACGCCCGCGGCGGCCACGCGCGCCACGGGCCGCTCGGTGTGCGGCGAGATCACCTCGATGTGCCGGGCGGTGGCCGGGGCGGTCCATTCGCCCCCGATGAACAGCGCTTTCCGCTCGTCCATGGACGCTCCTCTTCCGGAAACGCGCCCTTGCGGCTCCGGTCCGTGTCGTGTTATCCAGGTCATGTTAGTCAGTCGATGAACATCGTGACCAGATGTCATCGGGCACGGACTCAAAACGGGAGGATCGGCCATGGCGCGCTCCGGGAAACCGGCGGAGGCCAGCTGGACCGGGCGGGTTCCGGAGATGGGCACCCGCCTCGTGTCGTACGAGGACTCGATCTCGCCGGAGTTCTACGAGCTGGAACGTGAGGCGATCTTCCGGCGGGCGTGGCTCAACGTCGGCCGGGTCGAGCAGCTGCCCCGCAAGGGCAGCTTCTTCACCAAGGACCTCGACGTCGCCAGGACCTCGCTGATCGTCACGCGCGGCCTCGACGGCCGGGTCCGCGCCTTCCACAACGTGTGCCGCCACCGCGGCAACAAGCTGCTGTGGGGCGAGACGCCGCGGGACGAGACCAAGGGCGTGTGCCGCGAGTTCATGTGCAAGTACCACGGCTGGCGGTACGGCCTGGACGGCTCGCTGAAGTTCGTCCTGCAAGAGGAGGAGTACTTCGACTTCGACAAGGCCGAATTCCCGCTCGCCGCGGTGCACTGCGAGGTCTGGGAAGGGTTCGTCTTCGTCAATCTGGCCGACGAGCCGAGCCAGACATTGCTGGAATTCCTCGGGCCGATGGTGCGCGGCCTCGAAGGGTATCCGTTCCACCTGCTCACCGAGCGGTACGCGTTCAAGGCGAACCTCCTGAGCAACTGGAAGATCTTCCTCGACGCGTTCCAGGAGTACTACCACGCGCCGATCCTGCATTCGCAGCAGCAGGTCCCGGCGCTGCGGAGCTTCCAGACCGGCTTCAAGGTGCCGCACTTCCAGATGGACGGGCCGCACCGGCTGGTCAGCACCGGCGGCTGGAAGGGCGTGCCCCGGCACATGACGCCGCCGGACCAGATGTACCCGATCGAGCACGTCACCGAGTCCGGCCTCATGGGCCCGTGGGAGCGCCCGGACATCCCCGAGCTCGACCCCGCGAACCTGCCGGCGGGGCTCAACCCCGGCGGGCTCGACCCCTGGTCGATCTCGAACTTCCAGATCTTCCCCAACTTCGTGATCCTGGTCTACGAGCGGGGCTGGTACCTCACCTACCAGTACTGGCCGACATCCCACAACACGCACCAATGGGAGATGTCGTACTACTTCCCGCCGTCGCGGAACGCGAGCGAGCGGATCCGGCACGAGGTCACCGCGGTCGTGTCCAAGGAGGCCGGCCTCCAGGACGCGGGCACCCTCGACGGCACCCAGATGGGCCTGGAGTCGCGGGTGATCGACGAGTACCCGCTGTGCGACCAGGAGGTGACGGTCCGGCACCTGCACAAGGTCGTCGACGACTGGGTGCGGTCGTACCTGCGGGACGGGAAGCGGGTCCCGGCGTGAGCGCCACGATGCTTCCGGACGAGTTCGCCGACTGCGAGCCCTTCGCCGCCAAGTGGTGCATCGAGACCGAGGCGGCCCGGTACGCCGAGCGGCTGAACAGCACGATGACGGAGATGCAGGCGTTCTACGACGCCATGTACCCCCGCGTGCGCGACGCCATGGCGCACCTGGACAAGTTCTCGCTGCACGAGCTACCCGAGCGGGAGCTGAACCTGCTCCGCCTCGTCTACTCGCTGATCATGGTGTCGCTGCCCGTCGAGGTGTGGCAGCAGCCCAAGGTCATCGACTCCGGCACCGCCTACTTCGACCGCCACCTGGAGCCCACCCCGTGACGACGACGATCGGCTGCGTCCCTCTCGCCGCGACCGTCGGCGCCGAGGTCCGCGGCGTCGACGCCGAGCGGCTGGTCCGGGACGGCACGGTGGCGGCGGCCGTCGCAGCGGCGCTGGACCGGTACGGCGTCCTGGTCTTCCGCGGCCTCCACCTCGGCCCGGAGGACCAGGTCGCCTTCGCGCGGCGGCTCGGCGAGATCGACTACGAGCCGGGGCACCACCCCGTCCGCGGGATCTACCGCGTGACCCTCGACAAGACAAAGAACGCATCGGCCGACTACCTGAAGGCCACCTTCGCCTGGCACATGGACGGCTGCACGCCGCTGCACGGCGAGCCGCCGCAGAAGGCCACCGTCCTCAGCGCCAAGGAGGTGGCCGCGGGCGGCGGGGAGACGGAGTTCGCCAGCACCTACGCCGCCTACGAGGCGCTCGGCGACGAGGAGCGGGAGCGGCTCGGCTCCCTGCGCGTCGTGCACACGCTGGAGGCGTCCCAGCGCCGCGTCCACCCCGACCCCACGCCCGAGCAGCTCGAACGGTGGCGAAGGCGGCCGACGTCGACCCATCCGCTGGTGTGGACGCGCCGCACCGGCCGCAGGTCGCTCGTCGTCGGCGTCCATGCCGATCACGTCGTCGGGATGGACGTGAGCGAGGGCCGGGCGCTGCTGCGCGACCTGCTCGACCGGACGACGGCCCCCGGCCGCGTCTACCGCCACGAGTGGTCGGTGGGGGACACCGTCATCTGGGACAACACCGGCGTGGTCCACCGCGCCGCGCCCTACCCGCCGGACTCGCCCCGCGAACTGCTCCGCACGACGGTCTTCGGGGACGAGCCGATCCGGTGAGCGCCGCGGGTCCGCGCGCCGGACTCAGTCGGCGACGGACTCGGCGCCGGCCGGCCGCCGGTCGCCCTCCAGCGCGCGGATCTCGCGCTCGATGACCGCGACCGTCTCCGCGTGGCCGACGTCGAGGTCGAACCCCTCCTCGATGTGCAGGAAGCGGGAGATGCCGGTCATGAAGAGGATCAGCGTCACGGGCGGCCACCGGTCGCGGTCGACGCCGTAGCCGTCGAGCACGTCCGACAGCATGTCGAGCTGGAGCGTCCGGAACCGGCGCGAGTACGCGGCGATCTCGGCGCGGATCGCCTTGCGGTGGTTGGCCAGCGCGATGAACTCCATGGTCAGCGCGTTGCTCGAGTAGTCGTGGGTCAGCTCCCACAGGGCCCACAGCGGCTGGGGTGACCGCAGCGCCCGCTGGAGCCGCTCCAGGCTCCGCTCGGCGCCGCGGCGGAACAGCTCGACGAACAGGTTGTCCATCGTCCCGAAGTAGTAGAAGACCAGCGCGTTGTTGAGGCCCGCCTTCGCGCCGAGCCGGCGTGTGGTGACGGCCGCGTAGCCCTCCTCGAGCATGAGCTCCTGGGCGGCGTCGAGCAGCGCGGTACGGGTGGCCGAGTCGTCGACGGGGCTCCGCCGTGCCGGCATGCGCGTCCTCCCTCTCGGCTGCGGATGGCCTCTCCAGTATGGCCTCAGTCCGCCGCGGCCCGGGTCTTGCCCTCGGCCCGGCGCCCATGTTAGTCATGTGGCCAAAGCATGTTAGTCGATTGACTAGCGCCGTGCCGCGAGCAGGGGCGTGAGCGGAAGGACGGAGCGATGCCGCATACGGAGCGACGCCGGTCCCGGGTGGCCGTCGTCACGGGCGGAGCGTCGGGCATCGGCGAGGCCGCCTGCCGCCACCTCGCCGGGCGGGGCCACCGCGTCGCCGTGCTCGACGTCGACGGCGACGGCGCGGACCGCGTCGCCAAGGAGCTGCGGGCGGCCGGGGGAGAGGCCCTCGGGCTGGCCGCCGACGTCACCGACCGCGAGGCCCTCGGCGCCGCGTTCGCCGCGATCCGGACGGCGCTCGGGGCGACGGAGATCCTCGTGACCAGCGCCGGCCTCGTCGCGTTCGACCGGTTCGAGGAGATCACGCCGGAGAGCTGGGACCGCCTCATCGCCGTCAACCTCACCGGCACGTTCAACTGCTGCCAGCTGGCGCTGCCCGACATGGTCGCGGCCGGCTGGGGCCGCATCGTCACCATCTCCTCGTCCAGCGCCCAGCGGGGCTCGCCCGAGATGGCGCACTACGCCGCGGCCAAGGGCGGGGTGATCGTGCTGACCAAGTCCCTGGCGCGCGCCTACGCGCCGCACGGCATCACGGTCAACAGCATCCCGCCGTCGGGGATCGAGACGCCGATGCAGCACCGGTCCCAGGCCGAGGGGAACCTGCCCGCCAACGAGACCATGGCCGCGGCCATCCCGCTCGGCCACCTCGGGACGCCCGACGACATCGCCGCGGCGGCCGCGTTCCTCGCCTCCGAGGAGGCCGGCTTCATCACCGGGCAGGTCCTCGGCGTCAACGGCGGGTCGGTCCTGTGACGCCGGCCGCCGCGCCCCGGATGCGGCCGCTGCCGATCGCCGAGTGGGCCGAGGAGGAGCGCGAGCTGCTCCGCGGCAACATGGCGCGCGCCGACCGCTACCTGACCGGGGCCGCCGACGCGCCGCCCGTGCCGTCGATCCTCGGCCTGTTCGCCCGGCACCCCCGGCTCAGCGCGCCGTGGCTGGCGTTCAGCGGCACGCTCCTCGACGACGGCACCCTCGACCCCCGCGACCGCGAGCTGCTGATCCTGCGCGTCGGGCACCGGACCGGCTGCCGCTACCAGTGGGCGCAGCACGTCGGCATGGCGCGGGCCGCGGGCCTGGAACCCGAGCAGATCGCCGCCCTCCGCGACGGCGCCGACGCCGGGACCTGGTCCGAGCGCGACCGCGACATCCTGCTCGCCGCCGACCAGCTCGTGGACGGCCACACCATCGACGACGCCCTGTGGGAGCGCCTCGCCGGCCGCTTCGACGAGCGCCGGCTCCTCGAGCTGCTCTTCGTCGTCGGCAGCTACGTCTGCCTCGCCATGGTGCTGAACAGCGTCGGCCTGGAGCCGTCGAACGGCTCCGACCCGGACGCCGGCCAAGCCCCCGGCCCTTCCGGCCCGCCCGCCGAGTGACCGCACCCCCGAAGGAGGAGGACCATGCCGCGTTTCCCCAAACCACCGGAAGGCAGCTGGACCGAGCACTATCCCGAACTCGGCACGGACCCGGTGTCCTACGAGGACTCGATCACCCCGGAGTTCTACGAGCGCGAGAAGGCCGCGATCTTCAAGCGGGCCTGGCTGAACGTCGGGCGGGTGGAGCAGCTCCCGCGCAAGGGCAGCTACTTCACCAAGGACGTCGACGCCGCGCACGCGTCGATCATCGTCCTGCGGGACAAGGAAGGGCAGGTCCGGGCCTTCCACAACATCTGCCGCCACCGCGGCAACAAGCTCGTCTGGTCCGACGACCCGAAGCAGGACACGGCGGGCTTCTGCCGCCAGTTCACCTGCAAATACCACGGCTGGCGCTACGGGCTCGACGGCGCGCTGACCTTCATCCAGCAGGAGGGCGAGTTCTTCGACGTCGACAAGAGCCGGTACGGTCTCGCGCCGGTGCACTGCGACGTCTGGGCGGGTTTCATCTTCGTCAACTTCGCCCGGGAACCCGAGCAGCCGCTCCGCGAATTCCTCGGCCCGATGGTGACCGCGCTCGAAGGCTATCCGTTCGAGAAGCAGACCGCCCGTTTCGCGTACAGCACCACGATCCATGCGAACTGGAAGCTGTACATGGACGCGTTCGCGGAGTTCTACCACGCGCCCGTCCTGCACGCGAAGCAGTCGCCGGAGAAGTACTCCACGGCCGCGCAGCAGGCCGGATTCGAGGCGCCGCACTACCAGATCGACGGCCCGCACCGGATGGTCAGCACGTCCGGCGTCCGCTTCTGGGAGATGGACTCCGAGCTGGTCAAGCCGATGGAGATCCTGACCCGCAGCGGGCTGTTCGGCCCGTGGGACACGGCCGACCTCGGCGAGATGCCGGCCGGCGTCAACCCGGCGAAATGCGACCCGTGGGGGCTGGACTCCTTCCAGCTCTTCCCGAACTTCGTGATCCTCATCTGGAGCCAGGGCTGGTACCTGACGTACCACTACTGGCCGACGTCCTACAACACGCACGTCTTCGAGGGCAACGTCTACTTCCTGCCGGCGGCGAACGTCCGCGAGCGCATCGCCCAGGAAATGGCGGCGGTGACGTTCAAGGAATTCGCGCTCCAGGACTCCAACACCCTGGAGGCCACGCAGATGATGCTGGAGACCCGGTACATCGACCGCTTCCTTCTCAACGACCAGGAGATCCTCTGCCGGCACCTGCACAAGGTCGTCGGCGACTGGGTCGACGACCACGAGGGGGCCCGCAAGTGAGCGCGCTGCTGCCCGAGGAATTCGCCGCTCTGGAGCCGTTCGCCGAGAAATGGTGCCTGGCCACCGAGCACGAGCGGTACGGCACCCGGCTCGCCAGCACGACGGAGGAGATGCAGGAGTTCTACGACGCCGTCGTGCCCCGCGCCGAGGAGGCGATGGCCTATCTCGAAGGGCTCCCGTTCGACGCGCTGCCCGACGACGCGACGAACCTCCTGCACCTGCTGTACTCGATGATCCAGGTGTCCTTCCCGGTCGAGGTGTGGCGCCAGCCGCGCGTCCCCGACAGCGGGTCGTCGAGCTTCGACTGCGTCATCGAGCCGGTGCCGTGACGGCACCCATCGTCCTGAGGGCCCGGCGCTGGGCGGACGTCGAGGCGGGGGAGGTCCGGTCGCCGGTGGTGATCGTGGTGGAGGGGAACCGGATCGTCGCGGTGAACCCCGCCGAGGTCCCCGCCGGAGCGACCGAGATCGACCTCGGCGACGTGACGCTGCTGCCGGGCCTGATGGACATGGAGCTGAACTTCCTCATCGGCGGCCCCGGGACCCCGACGGGCCTGCCGCTGCCGATGCACGGCGTCCAGGACGACCCCGCGTACCGCACGATCCGCGCGACCCTGAACGCCCGCACGACGCTGCTCGCCGGGTTCACCACCGTCCGCAACCTCGGCCTGATGGTCAAGACGGGCGGCTACCTCCTCGACGTCGCGGTGCAGCGCGCCATCGACCAGGGATGGGTGGACGGCCCCCGCATCATCCCGGCGGGCCACGCGGTCACCCCGTACGGCGGCCACCTCGACCCGACCGTCTTCCAGCGGCTCGCGCCGGGGATCATGCCGCTGAGCATCGGCGAGGGCATCGCCAACGGCGTCGGGGAGGTACGGGCCTGCGTCCGCTACCAGATCCGGCACGGCGCCAAGGTGATCAAGGTGTCGGCGTCCGGCGGGGTGATGTCGCACAGCACCGGCCCCGGCTCCCAGCAGTACTCCGACGAGGAGCTGGCGGCCATCGCCGACGAGGCGCACCGCGCCGGCGTCCGCGTCGCCGCGCACGCGGTGGGGGACCGGGCGGTGCGGGCGTGCGTCCGGGCCGGCATCGACTGCGTCGAGCACGGCTTCCTCGCCGGTGAGGAGACCCTCGGCCTGATGGCGGAGCACGGCACGTTCCTCGTGTCGACGACCTACCTCACCGACGCGATGGACATCGAGCGGGCCGCGCCGGAACTGCGGAAGAAGGCGGCCGAGGTCTTCCCCCGCGCCAGGTCGATGCTGCCCAAGGCCATCGCCGCCGGCGTCAGGATCGCCTGCGGGACCGACGCCCCGGCCGTCCCGCACGGCGACAACGCCAAGGAACTCGCCGCCCTGGTGGCGCGGGGGATGACCCCGATGCAGGCGCTGCGGGCCGCGACCGTCACCAGCGCGGAACTGGTCGAGCTGGACGACGAGCTCGGCCGGCTGAAGGAGGGCTTCCTCGCCGACGTCATCGCCGTCCCCGGCGACCCGTCGCAGGACATCACCGTCACCCAGGACGTGCGGTTCGTCATGAAGGACGGCCGCGTCTACAAGAACACCTGACCGCCCCCCACCCGACAGCCCCCCGAAATCCGACAGCACCCACTGAACGGAGCCCGACATGCCCAGCGGCGTGATGATCGTCGAATCGTCCCCCTCGTCCGACCGGGACGGCCCGGCGTACCACGACTGGTACGAGAACACGCACATCCCCGAGATGCTGCGGGTCGAAGGGTTCGTCTCCGCACGGCGGCTGGAGCCCCTCGAAGGCGGCTCCTTCGTCGTGATCTACGAGATCGAGGGCGATCCGGAGAAGGCCAAGGCGGCGCTGGCCGAGGCGCTGTCGTCCGGGAAGGTGTCGCGGCCGGAGGGCGTCAGCCTCGACCCGCCGCCGACGGTCCGCTACCTCCGCCAGATGGGCGACTAGCGCGGCCGGCGTGCCGGTCAGGGACGGGGAAGCATGCACATGGTGTCGAGGCCCAGCACGTGGTTGAGACGCCCGAACGCCAGCCACGAGCCGATGCACATGCTCAGCTCGACGATCTCCGCCTGGCTGTAGTGCGCGGTCATCCGCGTCCAGAACGCCTCGTCGAGGCCGTGGTGGTCCAGGGCGTAGCGTTCGGCGTACTCGGCGGCCAGCCGCGTGCGGTCGTCGAAGGCCGCGGTGGTGCGCCACTCGGTGACCGCGCCGGCGAACTCCTCCTCGACCTTCTCCCCGTCCCGCTCGGTCCGCCAGTCCATGCAGAACAGGCAGCCGTTGATCTGCGCGATGCGCAGCCTCGCGGCCTCGAACTCGCGGAGGCCGAGGGTGGTGTCGGCGTACACCGCGAGCGAGAGGCGCGAGGCGGCGGGGCCGATGCCGGGGACCATCTCGCCCCACACGTACTGGATCGGGTCCTTGCCTTCGGGGACGTCGATGTTCACGGGTGCTTCCTTCCGAGCCTTCCGACGGCGGGGCGGAGCGGGACGTCGAGCGCGTCGTAGAGGCCGGGCTCGGCGTCCGCGAGCCAGTCGATGGCGCCGACCAGCCGACCGACGGCCGTGGCGTTCCCTCCGACCGAGCGGTTGCCGTCCTCGCCGGTGGCCTCGACGGTGACCTCGATGCGCGGATCGCCCTCGATGACGACGCGGTGCGCGCCGTCGCCGGTCGGCGGCACGGGCCAGTCCGGCGCGCAGGACGGGTGGATGCGGGTGACGTGCTCGACGATGATCCGCGGCTCGCCGCCGACGACGCCCTGCACCTCGAAGCGCACCGCGCCCTGGGTGCCGGCCTCGAACGCGCCCATCGCCTCGGTGGTCACGGTCGCGTCGAGCGGGTGCCGCTCCACGGTCTCGCGGACCTCGTCCAGCTCGACCCCGAGGGCGCGGGCCATCAGCCGCACCTGCCCGCCCCACACCATCGTCGGGACGGTCGGCGCGAGCATCGGGGGCTCGTAGTCCATCGGCTGCCCCATGCCCACCAGGAACCGGACCGCGTCCGGCTGGTCGTACGTCGAGTAGTCGAAGATCTCCTGGCAGCGGATCGCGTCGAGCGTGGTGCCGAGCCCGCTGATCAGCAGCGGCAGCACGTCGTTGCCCCAGCCCGGGTCGATCCCCGAGACGAACAGCGAGCCGCCGCCCTCCTTGACGGCCGCGAGCACCGGCTCCCGCACCTCGGGCGGCGCGTTGCGCTGGTCGTAGAGCGCGTAGAGGGCCGGGGTGACGACCACGGCGCCGGCCCGGACCGCGCGGACGATGTCGGCGAGGGCGTCGTCGGGCCGGACGTCCCCGGACGCCGCGTACACGACCGCGCGCGGCCCGGCGGCCAGCACCGCGCCGATGTCGGTGGTCGCCGCGACGCCGAGGTCGCGGCCGAGGCCCGCGAGGTCGCCCGCGTCGCGGCCGGCCTTGGCGGGGTCGTGGACGAGCACGGCCGCGAGGCCGAGGGAGGGGTGGGCGTCGACGGCCCGGACGGCCAGCCGGCCGACGTTGCCGGTGCCCCACACGACCGTCGGGATCATGCGCGAAGCGTAGCAAGCGCTTGGTCTCAGGTACAGGCCGTTCCCGGCGCGGCCCGCCGGTCAGGGCCCGAGCCGTGCGGCGGCCAGTTCCCGCAGGTCACTGGACTTGATCTTCGCGGTGCCGGTCAGCGCGATCTCGTCCTGGCGGAAGAACAGGACGTGGCGCGGGACCTTGTAGCTCGCCAGCCGCTCCCGCAGGAACGTCCGGAGCTCCTGCGCCTCCAGGGTCCGGCCGTCATGGGGGACGACGCAGGTGACCACGACCTCGCCGAGCGTCTCGTGCGGCACCCCGACGGTCTGCGCCAGCCGCACGCAGGGGTGCGCGGACGCGGCCTCGTCGACCTCGCGCGGCGAGACGTTGGCGCCGCCCGTCTTGATGATGTCGGTGAGCCGGCCCTCCCAGTACAGGCGGCCGGCGTCGTCGAGGCGGCCGCCGTCGCCGGTGTGGAAGAAGCCCTCGCCGTCGACGGTCTCGTCGAGCGGGGTGCCGAGGTAGCAGAGCATGAGGGTGGGGCCCTTGACGCAGATCTCCCCGCGCTCGCCGCGCGGCACGACGGCGCCGGTGAGCGGGTCGACGATCTTCACCGTGACGCCGGGCAGCGGCACTCCGCTGCTCCCGGCGTGCACCTCGGGCGGCGTGTCGGCCGGGTAGCAGGTGCTGATGGTGAACGTCTCGGTGTTGCCGTAGGCGCGGCCCGGCTCGTACCAGACGGTGGTGACGGTGGGGTGGCGCGCGACCGGGGTGGCGTGGTCGACGAAGCGCAGGCCGCTGAGGTCCGCGTCCGCCCAGTTGGGGGCCGCTTCGAACTGCGCCCACTGGTGCGGCCACGCGAAGGGGAAGTTGACCCGTTCCGCCTGGATGAGGTCGAGGGCCTCGGCGGCGTCGAAGGTGGGCTGCAGCACGAGCGCGCCCCCGGCGGCGAGGGTTGAGCCGAGCGACATGGCGAAATTGCCGGACCAGAAGTAGCCGTTCGCCGTCCAGCCCCGGACCTCGTCCTCCGGGCCGAACCCGTACAGCCGCCGGAAGCGCCACATCTGGACGCAGACGCCGCGGTGCGCGCTGAGGATGCCCTTCGGCCTGCTGGTGGAGCCCGACGAGAAGAACAGCACCGCCGGATCGCCGGGGCGCGTGGCCGCTGAGGCGGCCTCGACCAGTTCGCGCGGTTCCGCGACGCCGCGAGCGAGGAACGTGTCCCACGCGTCGACCGCCCCGCCCGGCGCGGCGTCGCCGATCGCCGCCAGATGGCGCAGGTACGGGTACCGCGCCGACCGCAGCCCGCCCGGCGGCGCCGTGCCGATCTCCGGTTCGAGCCCGGTCAGGACGGCCGCGAAGTCCGTCTTCAGCACGGTGCGCTCGAAGAGCAGCACCGAGACGCAGGACACCCGGAGCAGGTGGTCGAGTTCGGGAGGCGTGGAGAAGGTGCTGAGCGCGACGGCCACGCCGCCGGCGAGCGACACCCCGAAGACGGCGGCGATCCATTCGGGCCGGTTCGTCATCAGGACGCCGACGCGGCCGTCCTTGCCCAGGCCGCACGCGCGCAACGCGCGGGCGACCTCCGTCGCGCGTTCCCAGAGGTCGGTGTACGTCCAGCGGACGGTGCCGTCCGGTCCCCGCAGGACGACCGCCTCGCGCTCGCCGTACCTCTCCGTGACCTCCCGCAGGAAGCCGGGAAGGGTGAGCGGGCCGAGGCCCGGCTCCTCGCTCAGCGGCGGCCCCGCCGCGATCGAAAGGGGCCGTCCGGGTCCGTTTCCCGTCGCGGCATCCATCGCTCGCCTCCGTCCGGCAGCGCTAGAACGGCAGCTCGATCTCGGCGGTGCAGGTCACCAGCACTCCGCCGTCCTGGTCGGTGAGGCGCAGCTTCACCTGGACGAGCGGGACCCCCCATTCCGACTCGGTCCTCTTGTCGATGACCTCCGCGTCGAAGTACGTGACGTCACCCTCGAACGCAGGTCCCCGGAAGTCCGCCTTGGAATGGCGCACCATGCCCTTGTGGCCCGCCCAGTAGGCGAGGTAGTCGGTGCACCACGCGCCCATCGTCGCGCCGTAGCCGTAGGCCCGCGCCATGCCGACCTCGCTCGCCCGCTCGGCGTCGATGTGGCCGCGCGACGGGCCGACGTACAGGCCGTCCCGCTTGCGCGGGTCGATCCTCGCGTCCTCCTCGTCGAAGCGGAAGTCGTCGCCCCAGCCGGGGTCCTGGTTGACCCACGGGTCGTCGACGCCCGGGGGAGCGACCCAGTGGAAGGTGCCCCAGATGTTGAAGAGGAACGCCCGGTACTCGGTGGTGAAGGAGGCGATGCTGTGCGGGCCGATGACGCGGCGCGGCAGCCGGTCGCCGACCTTCACCTCCTCGAAATGGGGTGACGCGCCCGCGCGGTTGGATTCGAGCCACGCCCGCCGCACCTTCTCGATCTCGGCCAGCTCGCCGGCCGTCCAGCGCTTGATCTCGCCGAGCCGGTCCTCGTACATGCCGCGCCTGCGCGCCTCCTCGTAGAGGTAGCGGATCGCGGTCGACCGCTCGCGCGCCACCAGCACGCCGTTCTGGTTGGTGTGGACGGTGTCGCCCCGCGAGAACATGGTGGGCCCGGCGAACCTTGTCTCGGTCACCTTGTAGTCGTGGAAGCGCCGCTCCTGGAACAGCTTGTCGCCGGGGCGGACGGGGCAGCCGTAGAACCACCACTCCTCGCCGCCGAAGATCAGATGGCTGCCGGGGATGCGGCCGACGCACGCGGGCGCGGCGCCGTGCCCGTAGTCCAGCGCCACCGCGATGGACTGCGGCGCGACGATGCCGCCGAATCCGGACTCGCGGGCGAACTCCTCGTCCCAGTGCAGCGGGTTAGGGTAGTCCATCGCCATCACCCAGCGGCGGATGTCGGAGGAACTGCACGGGTCCCACAGCTGGCCGCCGCCGACCGGCAGGCCGACGCGGTGGTCGACGTCGGACAGGTCGAGGGCGGGCTTGCTGGACTCTGCGCTCACGGGTGCTCCCGGCTGTCGGCTAGCGGTTGACGTCGACGACGATGCGGCCGCGGACGCCGCCTTCGAGCAGCCGGTCGGCCGCGGCGATGGCGTCCGGCAGCGCGACGTCCTGGGCGATCTCGTCGAGGACGTCCGGTTCCAGGTCGCGGGCGAGGCGGTCCCAGGCCGCCATGCGCGGCCGGGCGGGCGCCATGACGCTGTCGATGCCGATGAGCGCCACGCCGCGCAGGATGAACGGCGCGACGGTCGCGGGCAGGTCCATGCCCTGGGCCAGGCCGCACGCGACGACCGTGCCGCCGTAGCGGGTCTGCGCGCAGGCGTTCGCCAGCGTGTGGCTTCCGGCGGAATCGATGACGCCCGCCCAGCGCTCCTTCTGCAGCGGTTTGCCGGGCGCGGCCAGTTCGGCGCGGTCGAGGACGGTCGCGGCGCCGAGCCGCCGGAGGTAATCGCCCTCGGACGATTTGCCGGTCGCGGCGGCGACGCTGAAGCCGGCCTTGCTCAGCAGGGCGATCGCGACGCTGCCGACGCCGCCGGTCGCCCCGGTCACGAGGATCTCGCCCTGGTCGGGGTGGACGCCGCGGTCCACGAGGGCGTTCACGCACAGGCTCGCGGTGTAGCCCGCGGTGCCGATCGCCATCGCCTGCCGCGGCGTGAAGGCAGAGGGCAACGGGACGAGCCAGTCCCCGTTGAGACGCGCCTGCTGGGCGAGCCCGCCCCAGTGCCGCTCGCCCACGCCCCAGCCGTTGAGCACCACCAGGTCGCCCTTCTCCCACCCGCGATGCGTGCTCTCGGTGACCACGCCCGCGAGGTCGATGCCGGGCACCATCGGGAAATCGCGCACCACGGGGGAGCGGCCGGTGATGGCGAGGGCGTCCTTGTAGTTCAGCGTGGAGTAGGCGACCTCGACGCGGACGTCCCCTTCGGGGAGTTCGGCCTCGTCCAGCGTCGTGAGCGCGGCCGTCCGCCCGGCCTCGCCCTGGTCGATGAGAATCGCCGAGAACACCTGATGGTCCGCCCTTCCTCGTCCCCTCGGGGCCGGGGTGCCGGCCTGCGCGCCGCGATGGGGCGGCGCGGCCCGCATCGTAACCAGGTCCTCGCCATCATTACAAGGATTGCAAGACTATTGCGTTCACTCGTGCCGGTCGTTAGATTCGCTCGATATGAGAGGTCGGTTCTCGCAGGATGAACCGGCGTAACCGCAGCGTCGAGGCTGCTGGAGGTCGGTCGGCATGGCGGGTGCGAAGGCGCGGTACACCGGTGCGGCCCCGGTCGGCCTCGCCGGAGGGTGGAGCCTGGAGCGGCTCGCTCCGCCGAGCCGGCTGTTCGGCGCGAACGGCCTGCGCACGGGCCCGGACGGCCGCGTCTACGTGGCGCAGGTGGCCGGCAGCCAGATCAGCGCGCTCGACGTCGACTCCGGCGACCTGGAGACGATCAGCGCGCAGGGCGGCGACGTCGTCGCGCCCGACGACGTCGACTTCGGACCCGAGGGCGACCTCTACATCACCGAGTACTACGACGGCCGCGTCAGCGTGCGCGGCGCGGACGGCGGCTCCCGCGTGCTGCGCGACGACCTGCCGGGCGCGAACGGCATCACCTTCCACCAGGGCCGGCTGTTCGTGAACGAGTGCCGGATCGGCGGGCGCCTGATGGAGCTCGACCTGAACGGCGGCGCGCCCCGGGTGCTGCTGGAGAACCTGCCGATGCCGAACGCCATGGAGGTCGGGCCGGACGGCATGCTGTACTACCCGACGCTGGGCGGCAACGACATCTGGCGCATCGACCCCGACGGCGGCGAGCCCGAGCGGGTGGCGGCGGACCTCGGCGTCCCGGACGCGGTGAAGTTCGACTCCGACGGCCGCATCGTCTCCACCCAGGTCGGCAGCGGCGAGGTGCTGCGGATCGATCCCCGCAACGGCGAGCGCACCGTCCTCGCGACCGTCGCCCCCGGCCTGGACAACCTGACGTTCGTCGGCGGGCGCCTGTTCGTCTCGGGCTTCACCGGGCAGATCACCGAGATCCTCGGCGGCGGACGGACCCGGGCGGTCCTGCCGGAGGGGCTGACCTGGCCGCTGGACCTCACCGTCGACGCCGGTGGCGTGCTGCACGTCGCCGACGGCACCTACTTCCACAGGTTCACGCCCGGCAGCGGCCTGGAGGTGCTGGGCATGCTGTTCAGTCCCGGCTGGCCCGGCTACATCCGCGGCGCCGCGGCCGTCGGGCAGGGCGCGTTCGTCGTCACCACGTCGAACGGCCAGATCGCGCGGTGGACGCCGGCGCCCGGCGAGCACCAGGTGCTCGCCGGGGAGAGCGAGCCGTTCGACCAGCTCTACGGCGTGGCCGTCGGACCCGGCGGCGACGTGGCGGCCGCCGAGCTCGGCACCGGGCGCGTGGTCTCGGTGCGGGCCACGGGCGAGGTGACGACCCTGGCCTCGGGGCTGGACCGGCCGATGGGCGTCGCGTTCGCCGCCGACGGCACCTGCCTGGTCTCCGAGTCCGGTGCGGGACGGGTCGTCTCGATCACCGGCACCGGCCCGGTCACCGTGCTGGACGGGCTGGCGACGCCGCAGGGCCTCGCGGTCCGCGCCGGAACCCTCTTCGTCGTCGACGCGGAGACGAAGACGCTGATCGCCGCCTCCCTCGACGGCCGGTCCCGGACGACGATCGCCAGCGACCTGCCGGTGGGCCCTCCGCCCGGAGTGGATCCGAAGCCGCTGAAAGGACTGCCGCCGTTCAGCGGGCCGCAAGGCCTGTTCGCGGGCGTCGCCGCAGGGCCGGACGGCACCGTCTACGTCTCCGGCGACGCCGAAGGCAGCGTCCTGGCACTCCGCGATCTCCGCGGCGGCGACCACCGGAAAGGTGACCTCGCATGAAGCACGATCTCCTCGGCCTGGACGGACGCGTCGTCGTCGTCGCCGGTGCGGGCGGCGGCGGCATCGGCACCGCGACGGCCGCCCTCATCGCCCGCGCCGGAGCGACCGTGATCGCGGTGAGCCGGCGGCGCGAGAACCTCGACGAGCACGTCGGGCCGCTGGCGGACGAGGGGCTGCCCGTCGTCCCGGTCCCGGCCGACGTGTCCACCGCCGAGGGCGTCGCGGAGGTGATGGAGCACGCCGCGAAGGCCGGCGGCGACCTGCACGGCCTGGTCAACGTCGCGGGCGGCGCCGCGCCCGCGACCTGGATGCCCGCCACCCGCGTCACCCGCGACGACTGGCGGGCGCTGTTCCACCAGAACCTGGAGACGATGTTCTTCATGAGCCAGGCCGTCGCCGCCGAGCTGAAGGCGCGGGGCCGTCCGGGCTCGATCGTCTCGCTGTCGTCGATCAGCGGCATGAACACGGCGCCGTTCCACATCGCCTACGGCACGGCCAAGGCGGCGCTGGTGGCGGCGACCCGCACGATGGCCGTCGAACTGGCCCTCGACGGCATCCGGGTGAACGCCGTCGCGCCGGGGGTGACCGAGACCCCGGCGTCCGGCACCTACGTCGACGAGGACCCGGAACGCGACCGCCGCGCCATCGCCATGGGACGGCGCGGACGCCCCGAGGAGCAGGCGGGCGCCGTCCTCTTCCTCCTGTCGGACCTGTCGTCGTACATCACGGGGCAGACGCTCCTGGTCGACGGCGGCCTCAACCTCAAGTGGACCCACCTGGGCGCCGACAACACGTCCCTCTTCCTCAAGGACGAGGGCTTCCGCGACGCCATCACGCACTGACCCCACGGCCCGGCCACCTGCCCGAATCTCCCGACGCATCCCCGACGCGGGTTGGAGGAAGCCATGAGCGAGACCCTCGAGAACGTCCCCGAAGCCCTATCCGCGGAACCGCTGTCGGAGCCGATGACGATCGGCGTGGAGGCGTACGTCTCGGAGGAGTACGCCCGCGCGGAGGGCGACCGGCTGTGGAGCAGGGTGTGGCAGCAGGTCGCCCGGGTCGAGGAACTGCCCGAGGTCGGCGACTGGCTCACCTACGACATCGTCGACGACTCGATCATCGTCGTGCGCACGGCGAAGGACCGGTTCCGCGCCTACCACAACGTCTGCTCGCACCGCGGCCGGCGGCTGGTGGACACCCCGCCCGGCGCGCACGACGCCCGCGGCCACGGACGCCAGTTCGTCTGCGGCTTCCACGGCTGGCGGTACGGCATCGACGGCGACTGCACCCACGTCCCCGAACGCGAGGACTGGCCGTGCGGGCTGACCGACGAGCGCATCGCGTTGAAGCAGGTCGCCGTCGACACCTGGGGCGGCTGGGTGTGGATCAACATGGACCCGGACTGCGAGCCGCTGCGCGACTACCTCGAACCCGCCGCCACCCTGCTCGACCCCTTCCAGCTGGAGAACATGCGCTACCGGTGGCGGCGCTGGCTGGTCTTCGACTGCAACTGGAAGGTCGCCTTCGAGGCGTTCATGGAGACCTACCACGTCCCCTACACGCACCCGGAGTTCATGAAGTTCGGCGGGTTCCTCGGCTGGGCCCGCTCGCACGGCAGGCACAGCAACATCGGTTACGACGCGCCGAAGAGCATGGACGAGAACCAGGCCAAGCTCCGCCTCGGCACCGGCGACGACCCGCGCGCGTCGACGGCCGAGCTGCAGCGTTTCACCTGGGAGAACGCCAACACCAACACCACCTGGACGCTGGTCGAGGTGGCGCAGGAACTCGTCAAGGACCTGCCCGAGGGCACCCCGGCGCCCGAGGTGCTCGCGCACTGGCTGTCCACGGCCCGCGCGAAGGACGCCGAACGCGGCGTGGTCTGGCCGACCGTCCCGCCGGAGATCACCGCGAAGGCCGGCACAGCCTGGCAGATCTTCCCCAACTTCCAGATCGGGCACGCGCCCAACAACATGCTCTGCTACCGGTTCCGGCCGTACGGGCACGACCCCGACAAGTGCGTGTTCGAGGCCGCCGTCTACGAGCTGTTCCCACCCGGCGAGGAGCCCGAGACCGAGTGGATCCACACACCGGAGGACGATCCGGGCTGGCGCACCGTCCTGCCGCAGGACTTCTCCAACATGGCGGCCGTCCAGCAGGGGATGAAGTCGCGCGGTTTCTCCGGTCCCAAGCCCAACCCGTACCGCGAGCGCAGCGTCGTGAACCTGCACCACAACCTCGCGAAGTACATGGGCACCGGCGCGCCGCGCGACCTCGCCTGAGCCGCCCACCCGCACCGACGTGACGGCGGACGACCCGGAGTCACCGCCCCGAGCCGAGGAATCATTGGATGCCGCACGAATGCGCGCCGACGCGGACCCCCGAGGTCGACCGCGACGCCCTCCGAGCGAAGTACCTGTCCGAACGCGACAAGCGCCTGCACCCCGAGGGACGCGGCCAGTACGTGGTGACCGAGGGGGAGTTCGCGGACTTCTACGAGTCCGACCCGTACCTGCCGGTCCAGCCCCGAGAGCCGATCACCGGCGACGTGGACGCGGTGGTGCTCGGCGCCGGCTTCTCCGGCCTCGTCACCGCGGCGCGGATCAAGCAGGCCGGCGTCACGGACCTGCGCGTCGTCGACTGGGCGGGCGACTTCGGCGGCGCCTGGTACTGGAACCGGTATCCGGGGATCCAGTGCGACACCGACAGCTACTGCTACCTGCCGCTGCTCGAAGAGGTCGGGTACATGCCGAAGCAGAAGTACGCCTTCGGCGACGAGGTGTACGAGCACTGCCAACGCATCGCCAAGCACTTCGGCCTCTACGACAACGCGCTCTTCCACACCCTGGTGACCTCGCTGGAGTGGGACGAGCCGATCGGCCGCTGGCGGATCGGCACCAACCGCGGGGACGACATCAGGGCCCGCTTCGTCGCCATGTGCCAGGGCCCGTTCAACCGCCCGAAGCTGCCCGGCGTCCCCGGCATCACCGAGTTCGAGGGCCGCACCATCCACACCGCACGCTGGGACTACGACTACTCCGGCGGCGACATGAGCGGCGGGCTGAGCGGCCTGGCCGGCAAGAAGGTCGCCGTCATCGGCACCGGCGCGAGCGGCGTCCAGGTGATCCCGCACATCGCCCGCGCCGCCGAGCACCTGTACGTCTTCCAGCGGACGGCGTCGACCATCGACGAGCGCGGCGACGTCCCCACCGACCCCGAATGGGCGAAGACGCTGCGTCCCGGCTGGCAGGAGGAGCGGCGCCGCAGCTTCCACACCGCCGCGTTCGAGGCGTTCGCGCCGGGGCAGCCCGACCTGGTGTGCGACGGCTGGACGGAGATCAGCCGCAACCTGGCCGCGCACCTGGACGAGACGGACGGCTGGGCCGCGATGGCCGACCCCGCGAAGTTCATGGAGCTGCGCGAACTCGTGGACTACCGGGTCATGGAGCGGCTTCGCGGCCGCGTCGAGGCGCTCGTCGACGACCCGGAGACGGCCGAGATCCTCAAGCCCTACTACCGCTTCCTGTGCAAGCGGCCGTGCTTCAACGACCAGTACCTGCCGACGTTCAACCGCCCGAACGTCACGCTCGTCGACGTGTCCGGGACCAAGGGCGTCGAGCGCATCACCCCGAAGGGGATCATGGCGCACGGCGTCGAGCACGAGGTCGACTGCATCGTCTTCGCCAGCGGCTTCGAGATCACCACCGACCTCGACCGGCGGTTCGGCATCCAGCCCTTCGCTGGACGCGGCGGCGTGTCGCTGTACGACCACTGGGCCGATGGGTACCGCACCCTCCACGGCATCACCACGCACGGCTTCCCGAACCTGTTCTTCACCGGGTTCCTCCAGGGCGGCGTCACCGCGAGCACGACAGCGATGTTCGAGCAGCAGGCCCGGCACATCTCCTACCTGATCGGCGAGACGCTGGCGCGCGGCGCTACGACCGTCGAACCGACCGCCGACGCGCAGGCCCAGTGGTGCCGGACGGTCAAGGAGACCGCCGTCGACAACAGCACCTTCGAGCGGGAGTGCACGCCCGGCTACTACAACGGCGAGGGCGAGAAGAAGATCCGCTCGCATCTGGGCGAGCCGTACTGGCCCGGCTTCTACGCCATGGAGGACCTGCTGCAGGCGTGGCGCGACGCCGGCGACATGGAGGGCATGGTCGTCCATGGCTGACCTCGGGTTCGACGGCCGGGTCGCCGTCGTCACCGGCGCAGGCCGCGGACTCGGGCGCGCCTACGCCCGGCTGCTCGGCGCGCGGGGCGCCAAGGTCGTCGTCAACGACCCGGGCGGCGCGATGAGCGGCGAGGGCACCGACCCCGGTCCGGCGGACGCGGTCGTCCGGGAGATCGAGGAGGCCGGGGGAGAGGCCGCCGCCTGCCACGCGTCCGTGGCGACGTTCGAGGGCGGCCGGGCGATCATCGACGCGGCGCTCGACCGCTTCGGCCGGATCGACGTGCTGGTCCACAACGCGGGGAACCATCGTCCGGCGCCGCTCGCGGAGATGACGCCCGAGGACCTCGACGCCGTGCTGGACGTCCACCTGCGCGGCGCTTTCAACGTCGTCCGGCACGCGTTCCCCGCCATGTACGCCGCCGGATACGGGCGCGTCGTGCTGACCTCCTCGATCGGCGGCCTGTACGGCAACCACCGTGTCGCGAACTACGCGATGGCGAAGGCGGGCGTGATCGGGCTGTCCAACGTGGTCGCGCTCGAAGGCGCCGAACACGGCGTGAAATGCAACGTCATCGTGCCCGCCGCCGTCACCCGGATGGCCGCGGGCATCGACACCTCCGCCTACCCGCCGATGGAGCCCGAGCTCGCGGCGCCCGCCGTCGGCTGGCTCGCGCACGAGTCCTGCTCGATCACCGGCGAGATGCTGGTGGCGATCGCCGGACGGGTCGCGCGGGCGTTCGTCGGCGAGACCCCGGGCGTGCACCGGCCGTCCTGGACGATCGAGGAGGTCGGCGAGCGGATCGCGGAGATCCGCGACGCCCGCGACCCCTGGATCCTGCCGGTCGTCCCCTCGGCGCACAACGACCACATCAGCAGGAGCTTCGCGATGGCGAGCCCCGCAACGGCCAAGGAGGGCTAGCCGCCATGGCGGTCAAGGTCTACGAACGCATCCTTCGCCTCTTCGAGGCCGAGGGGATCAGCACCATCTTCGGCATCCCCGATCCGAACTTCGTGCACCTCTTCCACCTCGCCGAGGAGCGCGGCTGGAGCGTGGTCGCCCCGCACCACGAGGAGGCCGCCGGCTTCATGGCGGAGGCGGTGTCCCGGATGACGGGGAAGCCGGCCGTGTGCATCGGCACGCTCGGCCCCGGCATGGCCAACATGGCCGGGGCGATGATGTGCGCCAAGGTCGAGAACTCGCCGGTCGTGTTCCTCGGCGGGCAGCGGGCCCGCATCACCGAGCAGCGGGTGCGGCGCGGCCGCATCCAGTTCGTCAAGCAGGCCGAGCTGTTCGCGCCGTCGGTGAAGTACGCCGCCAGCATCGAGTACGCCGACCAGACCGACGAGATCGTCCGCGAGGGGCTGCGGAAGGCGCTGTCGGGCACGCCCGGCCCCGTCTACATCGAGTACCCGTCGCACGTGATCCAGGAGGAGCTCGACGTCCCGCCGGCGGCGCCGCCCGAGACGTACCGCCTGGTCGGGCAGACGGCGGGGCCGGACAAGGTCGCCGAGGCGGCGGCGGCCGTGCGGGCGGCGAAGCAGCCGATCCTCCTCGTCGGCCACGGCGTGCACACCGCCCGCGCGGGGGAGCAGGTCAAGCGGCTCGCCGACCTGATGGCATGCCCCGTCATCCAGACGTCCGGCGGCACCTCCTACATCAAGGGACTGGAGGACCGCACCTGGTCCTACGGCTTCTCGCCATCGGCCGTCGACGCGGTCGTGAAGTCGGACCTGTGCCTGGCGATCGGCACCGAACTGGGCGAGCCCGTCCACTACGGGCGGGGCCGGCACTGGCTGGAGAACGCCGCCGGACGCACCTGGATCCTCGTCGAGCAGGACCCCGGGGCGATCGGCGTCAACCGCCCCATCGACATCCCGCTGGTCGGCGACCTGCGCGCGGTCGTCCCGCAGCTCGTGGACGCGCTCTCCGACTCTCCCCGCACACCGTCGCCGGAGCTCGCCGGCTGGATCGAGCAGGACGCGGCGCGGCTCGCGGACCTGGCAGAGACGGCCCCGTCCGGCGGGTCGCCCGTCCACCCCGCGCGGCTCGTCGTCGAGGCGACCAGGGCGTTCCCGCCGGACGGGATCATGGTCCGTGACGGCGGCGCCACCACGATCTTCGGCTGGACGTACTCGCAGGCCAAACCGCACGACGTGCTCTGGAACCAGAACTTCGGCCACCTCGGCACCGGGCTGCCCTACGCCGTGGGCGCCGGGGTCGCCGACGGCGGCGCGCGCCCGCTGATGCTGATCACCGGCGACTCGTCGTTCCTGTTCCAGATCGCGGAGCTTGAGACGGCCGCGCGGCTGAACCTGCCGCTGGTCTGCGTCGTGGCCGTCGATTACGCGTGGGGCCTGGAGGTGGGCGTCTACAAGCGCACCTTCGGGCAGGACGCGCGGATGCCCGGCGTGCACTGGAGCACCGGCACCCGGCTCGACAAGGTCGCCGAAGGCTTCGGCTGCCACGGTGAGTACGTCGACCGCGACGCGGACATCGCCCCCGCCATCAAGCGCGCCTACGCGAGCGGGAAGCCGGCGGTCGTCCACGTCGCGGTCGACCCCAAGGCGAACTCGGAGGAGATGCCGAGCTACGCCGAGTTCCGGACCTGGTACGCGGAAGGGATGCAGTGACGGCCATGGGAGACAACCTGGAGTTCTACATCGGCGGGGAGTGGAGCGCCCCGGCCGATCCGTCACGGACCCTCGACGTGGTGAACCCAGCGACCGAGCAGGTCTGCGGCCAGGTGGCGGCCGGCTCGGCCGCCGACGTGGACCGTGCGGTCGCGGCGGCGCGCGGCGCGTTCGGCTCCTGGTCGCGGACGAGCGCCGCCGACCGGACCGAGGTGCTCCGGAACGTCCAGGAGGCGTACCAGAAACGGTCCGGCGACCTCGCCGCCGCGCTGACCGAGGAGATGGGCGCGCCCGCCTCGCTCGCCGGCGGGTTCCAGGTCGGGCTCGGCGCCGGCCACCTCGCCAAGGCGATCGAGATCCTCCAGGACTTCGCGTTCGAGGAGCGGCGCGGCGCCACCCTCGTCGTGAAGGAGCCGATCGGCGTGTGCGCGCTGATCACGCCCTGGAACTGGCCGCTCAACCAGATCGCGGTGAAGGTGTTCCCGGCGCTGGCGACCGGCTGCACCATGGTCCTCAAGCCGTCGGAGATCGCGCCGTCCGCCGGGCGGATCTTCGCCGAGATCCTGGACGCCGCGGGCGTCCCCGCCGGAGTGTTCAACCTCGTGCAGGGCGACGGGCCCGGCGCCGGCGCGCCGCTCTCGTCGCACCCCGGCGTCGACATGGTCTCCTTCACCGGGTCGGTGCGCGCGGGCGTCGAGGTCGCGCGGAACGCCGCGCCCGGCGTCAAGCGGGTCACCCAGGAACTCGGCGGCAAGAGCCCGAACATCGTCCTGGACGACGCGGCCTTCGCCGCGAACGTCGCGTCCGGCGTCACCACCATGATGGGCAACTCCGGGCAGACCTGCAGCGCCCTGTCACGGATGCTGGTGCCGAGGTCGCGGATGGACGAGGCCGCCGCCGTTGCGCGCGAGGCCGTCGCCGGCGTCACCGTGGGCGACCCCGCCGACGACGTCGTGATGGGCCCGGTGGCGTCGCGGGCCCAGTTCGAGAAGGTGCAGGCGCTCATCCAGCAGGGCATCGACGAGGGCGCCACCCTCGTGGCCGGAGGCACCGGCCGCCCGGACGGCCTGCCGACCGGCTTCTACGTCAGGCCGACCGTCTTCGCCGACGTCACCAACGACATGACCATCGCCCGCGAGGAGATCTTCGGCCCGGTCCTGACGATCATCGGCTACGACGACGTCGACCACGCCGTCGAGATCGCCAACGACACCGAGTACGGCCTGGCCGGCAACGTCGCCGGCGCCGACCTCGACGCCGCCCGCGCCGTCGCCCGCCGCATCCGCGCGGGCTGGGTCTCCATCAACGACGGGTTCGACTTCGGCTGCCCCTTCGGCGGCTACAAGAAGAGCGGCAACGGCCGCGAATGGGGCGAGTTCGGCTTCCACGACTACCTGGAGACCAAGGGCGTCCTCGGCTACGAACCCGAGCAGGCCGCGGGCTAGAACCCGCGCTTGCCGATCGCGTCCGCTTCCCGCGCCAGCTCCTCCTGGAAGTCGGGGTGGGCGATGGCGACGAGGCGGCGGGCGCGCTCGGCGAGCGGCCTGCCCTTGAGCTCGGCCGCCCCGAACTCGGTGACGATGACGTCCGCGTCGCTGCGGGCCGTGGTGACCGGGCCCGACAGCGCGGCGGTGATCCTGCTGACGGTGCCGCGCCGCGCCGTGGCGGGCAGCGCGATGATCGCGTGCCCGCCGGGCGAGCGCGCGCCCGCCCGGACGAAGTCCGCCTGCCCGCCGGTGCCGCCCAGGTAGGCGGGGCCCGTCTGCTCGGCGTTGACCTGGCCGGTCAGGTCCACCTCGATCGCCGAGTTCAGCGTCACCAGCCTCTCCAGCCGCGCGAGGACCGCGGCGTCGTGGGTGTAGTCCGCGGCGCGCATGCGGATCGCCGGGTTGCGGTCGGCGAACCGGTAGAGGCGCTCGGTGCCGATCAGCGCGCCGGTGATGGACACGCCCCGGTCGATGGGCTTGCGCGCGTTGGTGACGACGCCCGCCTCGACCAGGTCGACCAGCCCGTCCCCGATCATGCCGGAGTGGACGCCGAGGTCCGCGCGGTCGTGGAGGAGGCGGAGCAGGGCGTCCGGGACGGCGCCGATCCCGGTCTGGATGACCGAGCCGTCCTCGATGTAGGCGGCGGCGTGCTCGGCGATGGCCCGGTCGGTCGCGCCGATCGTCGCCGGAGGGACCTCGACCGGGGGCCGCGAGACGTGCACCGCGCAGTCGATCCCGGCGGCGGGGAGCACCTCCCCGTACGTGCGGGGCACCCGCTCGTTCACCTCGGCGATGACGACGCGCGCCTTCGCGGCGGCGGCGCGGACATGGTCGCTGATGAGGCCGAGGCTGTGGTCCCCGTCCGCGCCGGCGGGACCGACCTGGACGAACGCGGCGTCGCACCGCAGGATCCCCGCCTCGATCATCGGGCCGACCTGGCCGACGTGGCAGGGGACGACGGTGAGCCGGTGCTTCGCGGAGAGGGCGCGCAGCGCGCCGATCGCCCCCATGCTGGACACGGCGACGCCGTCCATCGCGTCCGGGGTGAGGAGGCCGGAGAAGCTCGTCGCGATGAAGACCGACAGGCCGCCGATGGCGGGGCCCTGCTCGATCAGGGCCTCGACCAGCGTGGTCGGCTCGCCGCATGCCTGCCCGACGACGATGTGGTCCCCGGGGCGCAGGAACCGGCTCAGGTCGAGGCCGGCGGGATCGGTGACGGTCTTCACGCGCGTCCCGCCTGGGCGAGCAGCGCCCGCGCGCGGGCGAGGTGGGGACGGTCGAGCATGGCGCCGTCGTGGGCGAGGGTGCCCGCGCCCGGGTTGGCGGCGAACAGGTCGACGATCTCCTGCGCGGCGGCCACTTCCGCGTCCGTCGGGGTGAAGGCCGCGTTGATCACCTCGACCTGGGCGGGGTGGATGGCGAGCATGCCGCGGTAGCCGTCGCGGCGCACCCGCTCGGCCCGCGCGCGCAGCCCGTCCAGGTCGCGGAAGTCGCCGTGGATGGTGTCGACCGGCACCGCTCCTGCGGCGGCGGCGCCGAGGAGGCACAGGCTCCGGGCCAGCTCGTAGGTGAACCCGTACTCGCCGTCGGCGGTGCGGTTGCCGGAGGCGCCCACCGCGTCGGCGAGGTCCTCGGCGCCCCAGGTCATGGCGACCAGGCGCGGCGCGCCCGCGTAGGTGCCGGTGGTGAACATGGCCTCGGCCGTCTCCGTCACCAGTGCGATGACCCTGGTCGAGCCCTCCTCGGTGCCCGCCGAGACCTCCAGCGCGGACAGGTAGTGGTCGAGCTTCTCCACGTCCGCGCGGCCGCGCGCCTTGGGGAGCATGACGCCGCCGGGGCGGGCGGGCATCACCGCCGCCAGGTCCGCCAGCGCGTGCGGGCCGTCCAGGGGGTTGATGCGCACCCAGAGCCGGTCTCTGTCGTTGTCCGGACTGGATCGCAGGAAGTCCGCGACCATCGTCCGGGCGGACGGCTTGCGCTCTTCGGCGACCGCGTCCTCCAGGTCGAAGAGCACGATGTCGGCCGGAGACGCCGTGGCCTTCTCCATCTTCCGTTCGCTGTCGCCGGGAGCGAACAGCCACGAGCGTGCGGAGAACGTTTCCGCGTCGCGGGTCATTTCCGCTCCCATCCCAGTTCGTCCAGTACTTCCGCCGTGTGGGCGCCGAGCCTCGGGGCCGGGCCGGCGACCCGGCCCGGCGTCCGCGAGAACCAGGCCGGCGTCCCCGGGAACCGCACCGGCCCGTTCGGGGTGTCGACGGTCTCGAAGAAGCCGACGGCGTTCAGGTGCGGGTCGTCGAACAGGTCGTCCAGGGTGCGGACCGGCGCGGCGGGAATGTCCAGGGACGAGAGCAGTTCCAGCCATTCCTGCGTCGTGCGCTGCCTGAAGGTCTCCCCGAGAAGTGCGTAAACGGTGTCGATCTGCCTGGCCCGCTGTTCGAGGGTGGCGAAATGCTCGCCCGCCCATTCCGGCTTCACGGCGCCGACGAACGCCGACCATTGCTTGTCGTTGTACACGAGCGCGGAGACGTGGCCGTCCTTGGTGCGGTACGGCCTGCGGTTCCGGGAGACGGCGCGCGGATAGACCGCAGGGCCGAGCGGAGGGGTGAACAGCGCGCCGTTGGCGTGCTCGACCAGCATGAACGCGGCCATCGTCTCGAACATCGCGACCTCGACCTCCTGGCCCTCGCCGGTCCGCTCGCGATGGAACAGCGCCATCATCGTGGCGTACAGCGCCGTTATCCCGGCGACCTTGTCGGCCATGATCGTCCCGACGTAGCCGGCCTCGCCGGTCAGCTGCTCCTGGACGGACGGCAGCCCGCATTCCGCCTGGATCGTGTCGTCGTAGGCGGTGCGGCCCGCGTCCGGCCCGCGCCGTCCGTAGCCGTAGCAATTGGTGTAGACGATCGACGGGTTGATCGCGGCCACGTCGGGATAGGCGAATCCCAGTCCGGCGATCGCCCGCGCGCGCATCGAATGGATGAAGACGTCGCCGCGTTCGATGAGGCCGCGCAGGGCGTCCTTGCCCCCGTCCGTGCGCAGGTCGAGCACCACGCTGCGCTTGCCGCGGTTGACGTTGGCGAAGACGCCGGCCATCCCTGGTTCGGGCCCGGCCGAGATCCGCCGGGTGTTGTCGCCGGCGGGAGGTTCGACCTTGATGACGTCCGCCCCCATGTCGGCCATGATCTGGGTGCAGTGCGCGCCCATCACCATCGCCGTCAGGTCGACGACCCGCACTCCCGACAGCGGGCCCGGATGGTATCCGCGTTCGTCCGACATCGGCCGCTCCCACCGGATTCTCGCGCCCGGGAACCCTGTATCCAGATGATGCTGTTAATCCTTACAAGGATGATGATATCAAGAGGGTCATGAGGAGCACCGAAGCCGGCAGCGCCCCTCCGCCCTCCATCGCCGCCGTGCTGGACGCACCGCTCGCCGCGCGGCCCGGCGCGACCGCGATCGAGGCGGCCTCCGGCGCCTGGACGTACGCCGAGCTCGACGACCGGGCGCGGAGAGCGGCCGGTGCGCTGTGGTCGCTCGGGGTGCGGCCCGGGGACCGCGTCGCCGCGTGCCTGCCCAACGACCTGGACATCGTGGCGGCCTTCCACGGCGCCCAGCGGATCGGCGCGATGTGGGCGGGGATCGGCGAGGCGCTCGCGCCCGCCGAGCAGGAGGAGTTGCACGGCATCTGCGATCCGGCGGTCGTCCTCGCCGGACCGCGCTGCCGGCTCGACGTGCCGGGCCGCGTCGACCCCGACCGGTGGGCGCGGCTCATGGAGGGGGAGGAGACGGCCCCGGAGGTCGCCCTCGACATCGACGCGCCCGCCGGGATCGCGTTCACCAGCGGGACGTCAGGACGTCCGAAGGCCGTCGTGCACAGCCAGCGCAACCTGCTCCTGCCTGGCGCGGTGCTCGTCGCCACCCGCGGCTGGGGCCCGGAGCTGCGCAAGGGCGACGGCTTCCCGCTCACGATCCTCAACCTCATGGTCCTGTCGACGCTGCTCGCCGCGCAGGCCGGCGGATGCTCGGTCATCATGGACCGGCGCGACGCCGACGGCCTGGCCGGCTGGATCTGCGAGCGGGGCGTCACCGCGTGGAACGGCGCGCCCGCGCAGCTCTACGACCTGGCCCGGCGCCCGGACCTCGGGCTCGGCCCGCTCCAGGAGGCGTGGAGCGGGGGCGGCGACACCTCCGACGCGCTGCGCGAGGCCTTCTCCGCGACGCACGGGCTCGTGCCCCGCGCTACCTACGGCCTGACCGAGGCGCCGACCGTCGTGTCCATCGACCCACCCGGCGAGCAGTGGCGCCCGGGCACGAGCGGGCGCGTGCTGCCCCACATCGACGTCGCCGCCTACAACGACGACGGCCGCCGCCTCCCCGCGGGTGAGCCGGGCGAGCTGCGGCTGAGCGGCGCGACGTCGGGCCCCTGGGCGGGGGCTTGGACGCCGCTGCTCGGCTACTGGGAGAACGGCCGCGTCCGCCCGCCGGAACCCGGCCCCGTGCCCACCGGCGACATCGGTACGGTCGACGGCGACGGATGGCTGACCGTGCTCGACCGTAAGAAGCTGGTCATCGTCAGGGGCGGCGCGAACGTCTATCCGCTCGAAGTGGAGCGGGTGCTCCTGGCGCATCCCGGTGTCGCCAACGCGGCGGTGTGCGGGGTGCCCGACGACCGCCTCGGGCAGCGGGTGGCCGCCGTCGTCGAGAGCACCGGCGCGCGGCTGGACGTCGCGGCGCTCACCGAGGCGTGCCGCCGGGAGCTCGCGCCCTACAAGGTGCCGGAGATCTGGACGCGGGTCGACGCGCTGCCGGTCAACGCCATGGGGAAGGTGCAGCGCGCCGGGCTGGCCGACCTCGTCGCACGGGACGCACCGGGCGACCGGTGAATCCGGAGCTTCACCAAAGGGAGGCGCGCGTGGACGCCGATGCCGCCGCACGCGGGATGTTCGGTCTCGACGGCCGGGTGGCGATCGTGACGGGAGCCTCGTCGGGGCTGGGCGCCGCGGTCGCGCGCGCACTGGCCGCCTTCGGCGCCCGGGTCGGCCTGGTGGCCCGGCGCAGGGACAGGCTGGACGCGCTCGCCGCGGAGATCGGCGGCCTGCCCGTCGCCTGCGACCTGTCCGATCCCGAGCGGGCCGGGACGGTCGCGCCCGCGGTGGCGGACGGGCTCGGCCCGCCGGAGATCCTCGTCAACGCGGCGGGCGCCATGTTCACCGAGGAGCGCGCCGAATCCGAACCGCTCGACGCCGTCCGCGCGACCCTGGACCTCAACCTGGTGGCGCCGTTCGTGCTGGCGCAGGCGGTCTTCCCGCACATGCGCGCCGCTGGGCGGGGCTCCATCGTCAACGTGTCGTCCATCAGCGGACGCGTCGGCGTGCCGGGGATCCCGCAGGCGTCCTACGCGGCGAGCAAGGCGGGCCTGTCCGGCCTCACCGCCGAGCTGGCCGTGCAGTGGGCGCGGCACTCGATCCGGGTGAACACGGTGGCGCCGGGCTTCTTCCGCAGCGAGATCACCGGCCCGCTGTACGAGAACGAGCGGCCGGCCGAGTACCTGCGCCGCAACACGCCGCTGCCGAAGGAGGGCGGCGCGGACGACATCGTCGGTGCCATCGTCTGGCTCGCCGGGGACGCCGCGAGCTACGTCACGGGGCAGACGATCGTCGTCGACGGCGGCTGGACCGCCCGGTAGTCCGCTGCGGTCAGTGGCGCGCGCGCACGCCGGACTGGATCGCCTGCCGGGCGGCGGGCGACGCGGCGTTGACGATCCCGTCGTCGAAACGCTCCAGGAGCAGGGACTGGGTCGCGGTGAGGTGGGCGCAGGCGACCCGCTCCGCCTCCCCGGCGCGCCCGGCGGCGATGTCGTCGACGATCCGGCGGTGGGTGCGGACGGCCGTCATCGCCTCGTCGCGGGTCGGGTACTCGCCGCGCCGGGTGAGCGCCTCGGCCCACGCCTCCTCCTGCGCCGACCACAGCGCGACGAGGCTGCCGACGACGTTGCGGACCGTCGCGTTCGGGGTGAAGGCGACGAGGAGGTCGTGGAACTCGCGGGCGGTCTGCGTGAACGCGACGCCGTCGTCCACCAGCGCGGTGCACTCCTCGACGTTGGCGCGCAGGGCGGGGACGACGACCTCCGCGCGGTCCTCGCGTCGCGCGCATTCGGCGGCGCACAGCGGTTCCAGCATCCGCAGCCCGGCCGCCAGGTCGCCGAGCGAGACCCGGTCGCCCTGGAGCGCGAGGCCGAGGTGGTACGCGGCCGACGACTGGTCCGGCCGGTGCACCTCGGCGCCGCCGACGTTGCCGCGCCGGACCGTCACCAGGCCCTCGGTCTCCAGGATGCGCAGCGCCTCCCGCACCGAGGGGTAGCTGACGCCGAACTCCCTGACCAGCTGGTCCTGGGTGGGGAGCGCGTAGTCGTAGTCGCTGGCGAGGATGCGGGTGCGCAGCTCGCCGGCGACGGTCTCGGCGATGCGGTGCTGGTGGACTCGGCTGCGTCGCGGTGTCGTCACGCAGGCCGCTTCCCGTGGAGCTGAGGGACCATGCGGCGAGTCTACCGTGACCGGGTAACCAAAGGCAGTATTGCAATCCTTACAAGGATTGAAATAGCGTCGTCGGCATGGACTTCACGATGGGCGAGGCCGCCACCGCCCTCCGCGGCGACCTGCGCAGGCTGGTCGCCGAGCACGTCCCGCCCGGCTTCCTCGGCGCCTTCACCGACGACCCGTCCGACCTGGAGACCGCGCAGCGCTTCTGCCGCCTGCTCGCCGACCGCGGACTGCTCTGCCTCGCCTGGCCCGGGGAGTACGGCGGCGCGGACGCCTCGGTCTGGGAGCAGACCGTCGTCCGCGAGGAGATGTGGGCGCACCACGAGCCCCGGGGCGCGCAGTACATGGGCGTCAACTGGGTGGGGCCGACGATCATGCGGCACGGCACGGCGGAGCAGCGCCGCCGGCACCTGCCGCCGATCGCGCGCGGCGAGGTCATCTGGTGCCAGGGGTTCAGCGAGCCCGACGCCGGCTCCGACCTCGCGGCGCTGCGCACGTCCGCCCGCTGGGACGGCGGCGCCTGGCGCATCTCCGGCCAGAAGATCTGGACGTCCTACGCCGGCATGGCGCAGTGGTGCTTCCTGCTCGCCCGCACCTCGACGGGGGAGCGGCGGCAGCACGGGCTGACGATCTTCCTCGTGCCGATGGACGCGCCGGGCATCGAGGTCCGGCCGATCGCGTCGATGATGGGGCCGCACCACCTCAACGAGGTCTTCTTCAGCGACCTGCGGGTGACCGGCGCGGACGTCCTCGGCGCCGTCGACCGGGGATGGGAGGTGGTGCAGGAGGTGCTGTCGTTCGAGCGCGTCGGCATCGCCCGCTACGCCCGGTGCGAGCGGCTGCTCCAGGCGGCGCCCTCGGTGCTCGGCGACCGGTGGGACGGCCTGCCGGACGAGCTGCGCGGGCGGTGGGCCCGGATGCTGACGCACTGCCGGCGCGCGCGCCTGCTCGCCTACGAGGTGGTGGCGAAACAGGCCAAGGGCACGGTGCGGCCCGCCGACGCGGCCGCGTACCGGATCGCGGTGACCCGGCTCGACCAGGACAGCGCCGACGTGCTGATGGAGATCGTCGCGTCGGCCGGGGCGGACGGCGCGGAGGCCCGCCGGTTCCGCCTGCGGGTCGAGGACCACTGGCGCTACTCCCGGGCGTCCACGGTCGCGTCGGGGAGCATCGAGATGCAGCAGATCCTGCTGTCCCGATCGCTGCTGGCGTCATGACCGGACCGCTGAGCACCGCCCCGACGGCCGGCACCGCATGAACATCGACCTGAGCGAAGAGGCCGCCGAGTACGGGCGGCAGGCGGTCCGGGCGTTCGAGGGGGCCGGAGGTGACGACCTCGTCCGGAAGGCCGAACGCGAACCCAAGCGCAGGGCGGCGCTCGTCGGGCCGGTCCTCGACGAGTTGGGCGCGCTCGACCTCGACCCGCGCGGCGACGCGGCGGAGCTGGAGGCGGCGGCGGCACTGTGCCGCGCGGCGGGCTATTTCGCGGTTCCGTTCCCGGTGGCCGAGCGCCTGTCCCGCCCGGCCGGCGCCGACGGGCTGCTCGTCGTCGACGGCGCCCGTCCAGCCGCCGCCGTCGCGGGGCTCGACCTGCGCTGGACGGCTGTGACGCTGGACGGCCGGCGCTGCGACGCCGCCGCGCGGGCACCGGAGGGCCCGCCCCGCACGTCGGCGTTCGTCACGGGACTGGACCTGCGGCCTGCCGGCGCCGACGGCGATTGCGCGCGAGACCTCGCCCTCGGCCTGGTCCTGCCGTGCTGGACGCTGCTCGGCATGCTCGACCGGGCACTCGACCTCACCCGGGAGCACGTCCTCCTCCGCGAGCAGTTCGGGCAGGCGCTCGCGCGGTTCCAGGGCGTCCGCTTCCAGCTCACCGAGGCGGAGGTCGAGCGCAGCGGTGCCGAGGCGCTGGCGAAGTACGCGCTCTGGAGCGTCCAGGACCATCGCCGCGAGGCGGTCGACGACGCGCTCGCGCTGCGGCTCGCGGCCGTCGAGGCGGCCGACGTCGTCTTCCGCGTCGCGCACCAGCTGCACGGTGCCTTCGGCTTCTGCGACGAGGCGTTCCTGTCGTGGCTCTCCCGCTACGGCCAGCCGCTGCGGCGCCTGCCGCTGGGCCCGTCGGGGACGCGCGACCGGCTGACGCGCAGCCTGGGCCGGCGCGGCCTGACCGGGCCGTTCGGCGAGGCGCGGGAGCGGGCGGCGCGGTGACCGGAATTCGCGGGACCGCACACGACCTCGCGGAGTTCCGCGCCGAGGTGCGCGGATGGTGCCGCGAACACGTCCCGGCCGATTGGCGGCGGGCGCAGACGGGCGTCCCAGAGGAGGAGTTCGTCGCCTTCCAGAAGGAGTGGTTCCAGGAACTGCGCCGTGCCGGGTTCGCCGTCCCGCATTGGCCGCGTGAATGGGGCGGCGGGATGCCGGTCGCCGAGCAGATCGTCCTGCACCAGGAACTCGCCGCCCACGACGCGCCGCGGCTCGTGCTGGCGTTCGTCGCGATCCACCACGCCGCCGCGACGCTGCTGGCCGCCGGGACCGACGAGCAGCGCCGCCGCCACCTCCCGGCGATCCTGGACGGCGAGATCTGGGCCCAGGGCTTCTCCGAGCCCGGCGCCGGGTCCGACCTGGCCGCGCTCTCGACCACCGCCCGCAGGCAGGGCGGCGGGTACGTCGTCAACGGTCAGAAGGTGTGGGCGAGCGGCGCCGCGCACGCCGACTGGTGCCTGCTGCTCGCCCGCACCGACCCCGGCGCGCCGAAGCGGCGCGGCATCTCCTACTTCCTGCTCGACATGACCACGCCGGGGATCGACGTCCGCCCCATCCGGCAGGCGACCGGCGAGTCGCACTTCTGCGAGATCTTCCTCGACGACGTCGTCATCCCCCGGACCTGCCTCGTCGGGCGCGAGAACGACGGCTGGCGGGTGGCGCAGGAAACGCTGGGCGCCGAGCGCGGCATGACGATGCTGGAGCTGGCCGAGCGGCTCGGCAACGCCGGCTTCCGATGGCTGCTGGAGACGTGCGCCCGCCCCGGGCCGGCCGGCGCGAGGCCCGTCGACGACGCGCTCGTCGCCGACCGGCTGGCCGGTTTCGAGACCGAGCTGACCGCGCTCCGCGCGCTCTGCCGCGACCTGGTGGAACGCCACGACGCGGGCACGTCCGGTCCGGCCGACGCGTCCGTGGTCAAGCTGTTCTACAGCGAGCTGCTCCAGCGGATGACCGGCTTCGGCGCCGAGATCGCCGGGCCCGCCGCCCACGCCGAGCTGCGCAAACCCCTGTCCAGCGGATGGGAGTCGGGTGCCTGGGCGCTGGACTTCATCGGCTCGTGGGAGTGGACGATCCCGGGCGGGACGAGCGAGATCCAGCGCACCATCATCGGCGAGCGCGGCCTCGGCCTGCCCCGCGAACCCCGGGGCGGCCGATGAGCCAGGACCTCTCCGATCTGCACGGCGAGCTCCGCGCCGTGGCGCGCGACCTGCTCTCCGGCGCCGGCCCGGACCGGGCGCCCGGCTGGAAGGCGATCACCGGATCCGGCTGGCCCGGCCTGGAGGTGCCGGAAGCGCTGGGCGGCTCCGGTGCCACCTTCGCGGAGGTCGCCGTCGTCCTGGAGGAGATGGGCCGCGCGGCGGCGTCCACTCCGTACGTCGGCGCGGCGGTCCTGGGCGCCGGAGCGCTCAACCTGCTCGAACCGGGACCGGAGCGAGACGGCCTGCTGCGCGCCATCGCGTCGGGGGCCGCGCGTCCGGCCGTCGCGCTGGCAGGCGACACGGGCGACATGGGCACCGCCGTCGCCGCGGAGCCGCCGTTCCGCCTGGAGCGGTCGCCGCGAGGGCTCGTCCTGCGCGGCGACGCGGCGTTCGTGCCCGACGCGGCCGGCGCCGACCGGCTCCTGCTGCCCGCGCTCGCACCCGGTGGAGAACCGGTCATGGTCGACGCCGGTCCGGACCTCGCGGGGATCCGGGTGACCGCTCAGCCGCTCCTCGATGACACCCGCGCGTTCGGCCGGGTGACCGCCGAAGGCGCGGTCGTGGCGGAGGGCTCGCTCCGGAGGTTCACCGGAGACCCCGCGGCCGCCTTCCGGCACCTGGGTGACCGTGCCGCCATGGCCGTCGCCTGCGACGGCCTCGGCCTGAGCGAGGCCATGCTGGACGCGACCGTCGCCTACGCGGGCGTGCGCGAGCAGTTCGGCCGCCCCATCGGCTCCTTCCAGGCGGTCAAGCACGCGTGCGCCGACATGCTCGTCCGGGTCACCGTGGCGCGCCGCCTCGTGGAGGCCGCAGCGCGGGCGCTGGCCGCCGGCGACCCGGACTGCTGGGTGACGGTGTCCATGGCGAAGTCGTACGCCTGCGAGGCCGCGGTGGACGTCGCGGGCAAGGCGATGCAGCTGCACGGGGGCATGGGCTACACGTGGGAGAGCGGCGTCCACGTCCACCTGAAGCGCGCGATGCTCGACCGCTCCCTGTTCGGTTCGCCCGCGGACCACCGGCGCCGCGTCGCGCGCCGGTATCGGTGAGCGCCGCCTCTTGCGTTTCGTGCCGGGATGAGGTGGACTCGGCAGCAAGACAATACAGATTCTCTGATCTTGTTCGGTCGAGGTCGTGAGAGGCCCGTGGCCGCCCCCGGACGTCCGGGCGGGGCGCGGACGGTCACGCCCTCATGGTAAGCCCGTTATCGGTAGACAAGAACTCAATATCGATCAGAAAGAATTTTCTTCTCGCTCGTTCCGGTGGGCGGGCGCCACCCCCGGGTGGACGTTCCCGCAGGACGCGCGAGACGCTCATTCCGGCATGCCGTCAATGGCCGGACGGCAGGGCGTATTCCCTGGTCAGAGGGGATATTGACCCTCTTTTCGGAGCGGTGCTATCCAGGTGTTCAGCATCGCTGAACGACCGTCCAGCGGCACGAGCGGCGGATGCGGAACGGCGTGCGCGGCGACGACCGCGCACCTGGCACAGGGAGGTCCTCCGTTGGGTGAGTTGTCCCCGTCCGTCCGGCCGGCCGCCGGCAGCCGGACGCCCGGGCCGGTGCGCCCGTGACCGGCGCGGCGGCGGCCGCGGCGCGGTACGCCGGAACGCGGGTCCCGCGCGTGGAGGACCCGCGGCTGCTGACCGGCCACGGCACCTACGTCGACGACGTCACGCGGCCCGGGATGCTGCACGCCTGCTTCGTCCGCAGCCCCCTGGCGCGCGCCCGGATCCTCGGCGTCGACGCGGCCGAGGCGCTCGCCGTCGACGGCGTCCACGCGGTGTTCACCGCCGCGGACCTCAACCCGGACGTGCGCGAGCAGTGGTACACGCTGATCGGCAAGGACGTCCCGGACACGCCGCGGCCCCCGCTCGCCGAGGGCGAGGTCCGGTTCGTCGGCGACCCGGTCGCGATGGTGGTCGCCACCGACCGCTACGTCGCCGAGGACGCCGCCGAGCTGGTCGCCGTCGACTACGAGCCGCTGCCCCCGGTCGTCGACTACGCCGCCGCGGGGGAGTCCGCGGAGCTGGTGCACGACGGCTACCCCGGCAACCTCGCGGGCGAGTTCCCCGGCGCGCCGTTCGAGGAGGTCGAGCCCGTCTTCGCCGAGGCGCCCGTGGTCGTGCGGCGCACGATCCGCCAGCAGGCCTGCAGCCAGGTGCCGATCGAGACGCGCGGCATGGTCGCCGAATGGTCCGGGCCGGCCGGCGAGCTGACGATCTGGGCGGCGACGCAGTCCCCGCACGAGGTGCGGCTGTTCTGCTCCCGGCTGCTGGGGCTGCCCGAGCAGCGGGTGCGGGTGGTGATGCGCGACACCGGCGGCGGCTTCGGGCAGAAGGTGATCCCGCAGCGCGAGGACATGTGCGTCATGCTCGCCGCCCGCAAGGTGCCCGGCCCGCTGAAGTGGATCGAGGACCGGCGGGAGAACCTCCAGTCGGCCGGCATGGCGCGGCACGCCCACGGCGACGTCCGGATCGCCCTCGACGACGGCGGCGCGATCCTCGCCGCCGCGATCGACTACGTCGAGGACGTCGGCGCCTACCCGGTGCCGTGGCCGGTCGGGACGTCCGCGGCGGTCGGGATGTTCTTCCCCGGCCCGTACCGCGTCCCGAAGGCCGCGTGGGCGACGGCGTCGGTGTTCTCCAACACCTCCGGCCGCACCGCCTACCGCGGGCCGTGGCAGTTCGAGTCGCTGGCGCGCGAGCTGCTCCTGGACTCGGCCGCCCGCAGGATGGGCCTCGACCCGGCCGAACTGCGCCGCCGGAACCTGCTGCGCCGCGACGAGCTGCCGTACACCAACCCGTGCGGCGTCCCCTACGACGGCATCACGCCGCTGGAGACGTTCGAGCAGGCGCTGAAGATGCTCGACTACGAGGCGTTCCGGCGCGAGCAGGAGCTCGCCCGCGCGGAGGGCCGGTACATCGGCGTCGGCACCTGCACGTACGTGGAGCCGACCTCGGCCGCGATGGCGCTGCACGCCACCGAGGGCGCGACGATCCGGATCGAGCCGTCCGGCAAGGTCAACGTGTACGTGTCCGGCGGGTCGAGCGGCAACAGCATCGAGACCACGGTCGTGCAGCTCACCGCGGACGCGCTCGGCGTGGACATCGCCGACGTCAGCACGGTGCAGGGCGACACGGCCGTCACCCCGTTCGGCGGCGGCGCGGCCGGCAGCCGGTCGGGCTCGATGACCGCGGGCGCCGTGGCGGAGACGGCGTCGGTGCTGCGGGAGCGGATCGTCGCGATCGCGGCGCACCGGCTGGAGGCCGACCCCGGCGACATCGAGCTGGACGGCGGGCGCGCCCGCGTGCGCGGCGTGCCGGAGGCGGGCGTCACGCTCGCCGAGATCGCGAACGCCGCCTATTTCCAGCCGGAGACCCTGCCGCCGGACGTGCCGGCGGGCCTGGAGGCGTCCGGCCGGTACCGGCCGGAGCACCCGCTCATCTACGCCAACGCCACCCACCTGTGCACCTGCGAGGTGGACGTGGTGACCGGCGCGGTGAAGCTGCTGCGCTACATCGTCAGCGAGGACTGCGGCCCGATGATCAACCCGAACGTCGTGGAGGGGCAGATCGCGGGCGGCGTCGTGCAGGGCATCGGCAACGCGCTCTGCGAGCACCTCGCCTACGACGCCGACGGCAACCCCGTCGCCACCACCTTCATGGACTACCTGCTGCCCACGGCCGCCGAGATACCCGACATCGAGTACGGCCACGTCGAGACGCCGTCGCCGGGGCCCGGCGGCTACAAGGGCGTCGGCGAGGGCGGTGCGATCGGCGCGCCGCCGGCGGTGGCGAACGCCGTCGCCGACGCGCTCGCGCCGTTCGGCGCGGAGATCACCAGCCTGCCGCTGACGCCCGAGACGATCGTGGCGCTGGTGCGCGGCGCGGACGGGACGGTGACGCGATGAAACCGCCGTCGTTCGAGTACCACGTCCCCGGCGACGTGGACGAGGCCGTCGGGCTGCTCGCCGAACTCGGCGAGGACGCCAAGGCCATCGCGGGCGGGCAGAGCCTCGTCCCGATGCTCGCGCTCCGGCTCGCCAACCCCGAGCACCTCGTGGACCTGCGCAGGCTGGACGGCCTGCGCGGCGTCGAGGAGCGCGGCGCGACGGTCCGGATCGGGGCGGGCACCACGCAGGCGGCCGTCGCGCGGTCCGCCGAGGTCGCCCGGTCCGTCCCGCTGATGGCCCGCGCCACCCCGCTGATCGGGCACTTCCAGATCCGGAACCGCGGCACCGTCGGGGGATCGCTCGCGCACGCCGACGCCGCCGCCGAGTACCCCGCCGTCGTCCTCGCACTCGACGCGGAACTCCAGGCGGTCTCGCCGCGCGGCACCCGCACCATCCCCGCCGGGGACTTCTTCACCGGCCTGTGGAGCACCGCGCTGGACGAGGACGAGCTCCTGACCGCGATCGACCTCCCGGTCCGGCGCGGGCGCAGCGGCTTCGCGATCGAGGAGTTCGCGAGGCGCGGCGGCGACTTCGCCATCGCCGGCGCGGCCGTCGCTGTCGAAGTGGACGACGCCGGCCGGGTCGCCCGCTGCGGGATCGGGCTGTTCGGGCTCGGCTCCACGCCGCTGCGCGCCCCGGCCGCGGAGACGGCCGCGACCGGCGCCGCACTGGCCGACATCGACCCCGACGAACTCGGCCGCACGGCCATCGGGGAACTGGACGCGGTCCCCGCCGACCTGCACGCGTCCGCCGACCACCGCGCGCACGTCGGCGCCGTCATCGTGGCGCGCGCATGGCGGCGCGCCGCCGAAGAGGCCGGGCGGCGCGCCGCCGAGGAGGCTGCGAATGGCTGACGTCACCGTCCGGATGCGGGTCAACGGCGGGCCGCGGAGCGCGTCCGTGCCGCCCCGGCTCACCCTCGCCGACTTCCTGCGCGAGCGGTGCGGGCTCACCGGCACCCACCTCGGCTGCGAGCACGGCGTCTGCGGCGCGTGCACCGTCCTGCTGGACGGGCAGGCCGTCCGCGCCTGCCTCGTCCTCGCCGTGCAGGCCGACGGCGCCGAGATCACCACCGTGGAGGGGATCGCCTCGCCGGACGGCGAGCTGTCCCCGGTGCAGCAGGCGTTCCGCGACCACCACGGCCTGCAGTGCGGCTTCTGCACGCCCGGGTTCGTCGTCTCCGTGACGGCGTTCCTGCGCGACAACCCCGACCCCACCGACGAGCAGATCCGCGACGGCCTGTCCGGCAACCTGTGCCGCTGCACCGGCTACCAGGGGATCCTCAAGGCCGTCCGCGCGGCGGCGGGCCCGTCCGCGGGCGCCGCCGCGCCGGAGGAGACCGGATGAAGCTGGAGAACGCCTTCACGATCCCCGTGCCCGCGGACGAGGCGTGGCGCGTCCTGCTCGACATCGAGCGGATCGCCCCGTGCGTTCCGGGCGCGACGCTCACCTCCCGCGACGGCGACCGCTTCGACGGGAAGGTCAAGGTCAGGCTCGGCCCGATCGGCCTCACCTACAGCGGGTCGGTCGCGTTCGTCTCGCTCGACGAGGACGCCGGGGTCGCGGTGATGGAGGCCGCCGGGCGGGAGACGCGCGGCGGCGGCACCGCGAAGGCGGTCGTCACCTGCCGCCTCACCGGACGCGGCGACACCACCGACGTCCGGGTGGAGACCGACCTCGCCATCACCGGCAAGCCCGCGCAGTTCGGCCGCGGCGCCCTCGCCGACGTCTCGGCCGCCCTCCTCGGCAGGTTCGCCGCGAACCTCGCCGAGGAGATCGCGCCCGGCGGGGACGCGTCCCCGGCCCCGGACGCCTCCTCCGGGTCCGGGGACGCACCGCCCCCGCCCGCCGCAGACCCCGCCGAACCCGCAGACCCCGCCGAACCCGCGGCCGCCGGACGGCGGGCCGAGCCCGTGGACCTGCTCCGCACCGCCGGCCCCGGCGCGGCCCGCCTCGCCGCCGCGCCGGCCGCGGCGGGCCTCGCCCTGCTCATGGTGCTCCTGGCCGTCCGCCGCCGGCGGCGGGCCGGGCGCCCGTAGCCCACCCCCACCCGAGAGAAGAGGAAGCGATGCCCGGACGAGTCGAAGGCAAGGTCGCGTTCATCACCGGAGCCGCCCGCGGGCAGGGACGCGCCCACGCCGTGCGCCTCGCACAGGAAGGCGCGGACATCATCGCGATCGACATCTGCAAGCAGCTCGACACCGTGCCGATCCCCATGTCCACCCCCGAGGACCTGGACGAGACCGTGGCGCAGGTGAAGGCGACGGGCCGCCGCGTCGTCGCCGCCCAGGTCGACGTGCGCGACTACGACGGGCTGAAGGCCGCCGTCGACGACGGCGTCACCCAGCTGGGACGGCTCGACATCGTGGTGGCCAACGCCGGCCTCGCCGCCGACGGCGCCCCCATCCAGGACCTCGACGAGAAGCTGTGGCGCGACTCGATCGACGTCAACCTGACCGGCGTGTTCCACACCGGCAAGGCCGCCATCCCGCACCTCATCGCCGGGGGGCGCGGCGGCGCCATCGTGCTGACCAGCTCCGTCGGCGGCCTGAAGGCGCACCCCAACATCGCCAACTACGTCGCCGGCAAGCACGGCGTGGTCGGGCTGATGCGGTCGATGGCCGTCGAGCTGGCGCAGCACAACATCCGCGTCAACTCCGTCCATCCGACGCAGGTGGGCACGCCGATGCTGCTGAACGACCTCACCTACCGGATGTTCCGTCCCGACCTGGAGAACCCGACCCAGGAGGACATGGCGCCCATCTCGCAGATGATGAACGCGCTCCCGGTGCCCTGGGTCGAGGCCGAGGACATCGCCAACGCCGTCCTGTTCCTCGTCTCGGACGAGGCCCGCTACATCACCGGCGTCCCGCTTCCCATCGACGCGGGCTCGATGCTCAAGTGACCCGGAGGGATCGGATGGGCACCGACGACATGGACACCGGCGACGCCTTCTACTGGGACCCCTACGACCCGCGGTTCACCCCCGACCCGTACCCGACGTACCGCCGGCTCAGGGACGAGGCGCCGCTCTACTACAACGAGAAGCACGACTTCTACGCCCTCGGCCGGTACGACGACGTCGACCGGTGCCTGCCGGACTGGCAGACGTTCTCCTCGGCGCGCGGCAACATCCTCGAGTTCGTCAAGTCGGGCATCGTGATGCCGCCGGGCACCCTCATCTTCGAGGATCCCGAGATCCACGACATCCACCGCAGGCTGCTGGCCCGCGTCTTCACCCCGCGCCGCATCGCCGAGCTGGAGCCGCGGGTGCGCGACTTCTGCGTCCGCACCCTCGACCCGCTGGTGGGGCGGGACCGGTTCGACATCGTCGAGGCCGTCGCCACCGACATGCCGATGCGGGTCATCGGCATGCTGTTCGGGATCCCGGACGCCGACCTGGAAGCGCTGCGCGAGTCCGCCGACGAGAGCCTGCGCACCGAGGCCGGCGGGCAGATGGACCTGCAGGGCGGCGCCGGGCTCAGCAACGAGATGTTCGGCGACTACATCGACTGGCGGCGCGAGCACCCGTCCGACGACCTCATGACGATGCTGATGACCGCCGAGTTCGAGGACGAGAACGGCGAGCGGCGCACCCTCACCCGCGACGAGGTGCTCGTCTACTGCACGGTCGTCGCGGGCGCCGGCAACGAGACCACGGGACGGCTCATCGGGTGGATCGCGTCGGTCCTCGCCGACCATCCGGACCAGCGCCGCGAGCTCGTCGACGACCCGTCGCTGATCGCCAACGCGGTGGAGGAGGTGCTGCGCTTCCAGTCGCCCGGCCCCTTCGCGGCGCGGTACGTGACCCGGGACGTGGAGTTCTACGGGCGGACGGTGCCGGAGGGCAGCGCGATGATGCTCGTCCTCGCCGCCGCCAACCGCGACGAGCGGCGCTATCCGGACCCGGACCGCTTCGACGTCCACCGCAAGATGGGCCAGCACCTGGCGTTCGGCGTCGGCGCGCACTACTGCCTCGGCGCCGCGCTCGCCCGGCTGGAGGGACGGGTGGCGCTGGAGGAGCTGCTGCGGCGCTTCCCGACCTGGGAGGTGGACTGGGACGGCGCCAAGCTCGCGCAGACGTCGACCGTCCGGGGATGGGAGAGGCTGCCGCTCGTCCTGCGCTGAAGCGCCCCGCTCAGGAGGCCGTGCGGGCGGCCTCCTGAGCGCCCGCGTACCGGCGGAGGCGTCGCCCGACGACCGCGGCGGCCCCGGCATGCCCGGCGGGCCGCCGAGGCCCGATGGTGATCACGCACCGTCCGCGTTCTTTCGCGGACAGCCACTTGACAGTACTGCGAGGCCGGGGATGTACTGTCTTTCGCCTGAGACGAGAGTCACAGACTCGAAAACTGCTTATCTGTGTTCTCAGAATGAAGAACTGAACTCTCACAGTCGACACCGAAAGTTATCAACGCGCTTCGGGCCGCCGTCCGACGAGGGGGAGCAGAGGATGCGCGAACGGCAGGGAACACGTCCATGAGCGCGGCAGCGGGACACCGCCTGCGCGCGCCCCGGCCCTCCTGGGCCGGGGTGCCGCGGCGGCTGCTCTTCGGGTGGCTGGAGCAGGCCGGCCTGCTGTTCGCGATCACGCTCGAGGGCTTTCGCAAGACCTGGGACGTGCGCCGCTGGTGGGTCGAGTGGATCGAGCAGTGCTGGTTCATCGCCCGCGTCACCACCCTGCCGGTGATGCTGATCGCGCTGCCGCTCGGCGGCACGATCGCGCTGCAGGTCGGGCAGATCGTCCGGCAGATCGGCGCCGAGTCCGGCACCGGCGCCACCGTCGTGCAGGCCCTGGTCACGCAGGTCGCGCCGATGGCGGCGGCCCTGCTGATCTCGGGGGCCGGCGGCTCGGCCATCACCTCCGACATCGGCTCGCGGCGGATCCGCGACGAGCTCGACGCCATGGAGGTCATGGGCATCAACCCGGTGCACCGGCTCGTCACGCCCCGGCTCTGGGCGGCCAGCACGGTCGGCGTGATGCTCTGCTCGCTGATCATCCTCGCGGGCATCGCCGGCGGGTTCTTCTTCAACGTGATCCGGGAGGGCGTGACGCCCGGGTCCTACTTCGACGGGGCGACGTCGCTCCTGCAGCTCTCCGACCTGCTGATCACCCTGTTCAAGGCGTGGGTGTTCGGCTTCATCGCCGCCGCGGTGGCCTGCTGGAAGGGCATGACCTGCCGGTACGGCGCGAGCGGCGTCGGGCGCGCGGTCAACCAGTCGGCCGTCGTCGCCGCGATGCTGGTGTTCGCGGCGAACTACGTGCTGTCGACGCTGGCCTACAGCCTCTTCCCGCCCCGGATCTGACGGAGATCTGATGAACTCCATCGTCCCGTACCGCGCGGCCGTGGTGCTGCGCCGCCGATGGCGGCCGCGCGCCCCCGAGTTCACCGAGTTCCTGGTCTTCTCCGGGATGGTCCTTCACCACATGGTGGCCGACATCGCGCGCGGGAAGCACCTGAAGGCCGTGGTCCGGCAGGTCAGCGACATCAGCGCCGGCGTCGGCGCGGTCGTGATGGGCCTCGGCATGGTCGTCGTCATCTTCTTCATGTCGTTCTTCACCGGCACCACCGTCGGCCTGCAGGCCATCCCCGGCCTGCAGCGGGTCGGCGTGCAGTCGCTCGCCGGGATCATCGCCAGCTACGCCAACGTCCGCGAGGTGACGCCGATCATCGCGGGGGTGGCGATGGTGTTCCAGCTCGGCGGGTCGTTCACCGCCGAGCTCGGGGCGATGCGGATCTCCGAGGAGATCGACGCCCTAGAGGTCATGGGCATCAACTCGCTCGCCTACCTGGTGTGCACCCGGCTCGCCGCCGCGCTGGTCACGCTCGTCCCGCTGTACCTGCTGGCCCTGTTCGCCAGCTTCTTCGCCACCCGGATCATCTCCATCGACTTCTTCGGCATCTCGCCCGGGATCTACGACTATTACTTCCACCTCTACCTGCCGCCGATCGACGTGTTCTACAGCGTCGTCAAGGTCGTCGTCTTCACGGTGATCATCGTGCTCATCCACTGCTACCGCGGCTACAACGCCTCCGGCGGGCCGGTCGGGGTGGGGCTGGCGACCGGGCAGGCGATCCGCGAGTCCATGGTGACGATCGTCATGGTCAACCTGCTGCTGTCCTACATCTTCTGGGGCAACGGCGGAACAGTGAGCCTGACCGGATGAGGACCGTCGACCTCACGCCGCGCACCCGCCGCCGGTTCGGCGCCCTCGGGGCCGCCCTCGTCGCCGCCGCCGGGCTCGGGTCCTATCTGGCCGCGCGCGACACCCACCCCGGCTCGACGTACCTGAGGGCGACGTTCGGCCGCGCGGGGGAGGGGCTGGACGACCGCTCCGACGTCAAGATCCGCGGCGTCAAGGTCGGGCAGGTCGCCTCGGTCCGCCTCACCCCCGAGGGGAAGGCGCTGGTGCGGATCCGGCTGGACCACGGGGTCCGCGCGCCCGTCACCGCGGAGGCGGCGATCTCGCCGCTGTCGGCGTTCGGACCCAAGTACGTCGACCTGCGGCCCGGCCGGGACGAGGGCGGCGGGCCGTACCTGCGCGACGGCGGCACGATCGCCAGGACCAGCGACCCCCAGGACCTCACCGACGTCGCCGCGCCGACCGTCGACCTGCTCGACGCGCTCGGCCCGGACGACGTCGCCACCATCATGCGGTCGCTGGGGACCGGCCTGGACGGCCGGGGAGCCGAGCTCGCGAGCCTCGTCGACGACTCCTCGAAGCTGCTCGGCGTGACGGCGCGGCGCAGCGGCGACCTCGGAACGCTCATCGGCAATGGCGGCGCGCTCGCCGGCACAGCGGCCCGGCACGGCGACGAGATCGGCCGGATCACCGACGACCTGACCAAGGTCGCGCCGTCCATCACCGGGGACCCCGGGCAGTTCGCGAAGATGCTCGCCGGGCTGGACGAGTCGGCCCGCACCCTGAACCAGATCCTCGCCTCGAACCCGAAGGCCGCGGGCCGCGCCATCGACGCGTTCACACCGGCGGCCTCCGTCCTGTCCAAGTACCGCGGCTACTTCCCCGACCTCATCAGCAGCAGCGGGCTCATCCTGACGCAGCTGGCCGGCATCGCCAACATCCCGGGGCCGCACGGGACGCTGCTCTCCCGGGTCACCATCCACATCAACCCGAGCACCGCGCTGTGCGACTCGCTGCCGGGGATCTGCGGGCCGATCGAGCCCGCGGTCCCGAACAAGCCGAACCCTCCCGCGAACGGAGGCGAGTGATGGCCGCCTCACGCCGGCTCCGGCTGCGCAGGCAGGGCCTGGACATGCGCTCGGCCCGCAAGTTCCTGGTGTTCGGCGTCGTCACGACCCTGCTGACCGTCTACATGGCGTTCCGGATCGTCGGCACCGACCTCGGGTCCGGGCTGCATCTGCGGGCGACGTTCGACGACGTCAGCGGCCTGCGGTCGGGCGACGAGGTGAAGGTCGCCGGCACCCCGGTCGGCCGGGTGACGTCGGTGAAGGTGGTGGACGGGCGGGCGGTGGTGGGGATGAAGATCCGCCCGTCGCTGCACATCCCGGTGGACTCCTCGGCCGTCATCCGCTGGAAGGACCTCATCGGCAAGCGCGAGATCTACCTGGAGACCGGCTCGAGCCGCGTCATGCTCAAGGACGGCCAGCGGCTCACCCGGACCAGGTCGGCGGCCGACCTCGGCGCGCTCATCAACGACCTCGGGCCGCTGGTCGGCGGGATCGACCCGGACGAGATCAACAAGATCCTGCAGTCGTTCGCGACCGCGCTGGACGGCAACCAGGACAGGATCGACCAGATGTCGGTGAACCTGGCGGCGCTGCTGCGCACGCTCGGGTCGCGCAGCGACACGATCCGGCGGATGGTCGGCGACTACAAGACGGTCACCGACGCGCTCGCGGCGCGCGACCGGCAGATCACCGAGACCATCGGGAACCTCACCGACCTCACCCAGGCCTTCGCGCAGGACCGCACGGCCCTCGGCACCGCGAGCACGCGGCTCGGCGACGTCGCGACCAACCTGGACAGGGTGCTCGGCGGGTCCGCCCCGCAGCTCGGCCGGCTGGTGCAGGGCACCACCGACCTGATGGAGATCGCGCACCGCCGGATGCGCGACATCGACAAGATGATCAAGAGCCTGCCGGCGGCGCTGCAGGCGCTGCTGACCCTCATGGACGGCGGCAAGTTCCTGCGCGGCAACGCGCTCTGCATGAACGTCGTCTACAGCGACACCTGCCCGTTCCCCGAGAACCTGCCGCCCCCGCCCGCCAGCGGCCCCGGCGGCTCCGGCGGTTCCAGCAGCGGGGCGGCGGTGACCGGCGACGGCGCCAAGCTGAGCCCCGACCAGCAGCGGGTGTTCCAGGCCATGGTCAAGCTGGCGTTCCTCGGCGGCCAGAACGGGGGCGGGTGATGGGGCGGACGGACCGGACGAGAGGCCGGATGAAGGACGCGTTCACGCGGTCGTTCCGCGACCGCAGCCCCGTGGCGATCGCCGCGGTGACGATCCCGACGCTGGCCGCGCTGGTGATCGCGGCGTACGCCTACGGCACCCTCGGCCTCTTCCAGGGCGGCTACACCGTCAGCGGCGTCTTCGCCGGCACCGGCGGCCTGCAGAAGGGCGCCGAGGTGCAGCTCGCCGGCGTGAAGGTCGGCAAGGTCACCGGCGTCCGCCCCGACTTCCGCAACGGCCATGTCGTCGTCACCTGGAAGGTCGACTCCGGGATCAGGCTGGGCCCGCGGATGCACGCCGACATCCGGCTGTCGAACCTGCTGGGCGGGCAGTACATCCGGCTGTCCGGGCCGGTCGCGCGGCCCTACCTGAACACGCTGCCGGACGGCCGCAGGCGCATCCCGCTGGAGCGCACCAGCATCCCGTACACGCTGAGCAACACGCTCGGCTCCGCGTCGACCATCGCCGGGAAGCTGGACGCCCGGTCGGTCGACCGGCTGCTCGCCGAGGCCGCCAAGGTGAAGCTGCCGTCCCAGCAGGAGACCGCGAAGATGCTCGCGGACCTGCGGAAGGTCAGCGCCGCGCTGAACGACTCCTTCCCGCAGGTCGCCGCGATCATCGCCAACAGCGGGAAGCTGAGCGGCGCGCTCGCGTCCAAGGACCGGCAGCTCACGCAGCTGCTGGACTACGGCGACACGCTCCTGAAGGAGCTGGTCCGGCGGCGCGACGATCTCGCCGCCGCGCTCGGCAGCGGCAGCCGGGTCGTCAAGAGCCTCGACGACACCCTCGCCACGCACCAGAAGCAGCTGAACACGGTGCTCAACGACTTCCACCTCGCCGCGCAGACCGTGGCGGGCGAGAACCTGCCGTCCATGAACGTCGCCCTCGCCTGGTTCGGGCCCGCGTTCTACGGCCTCGGCACCGCCGGCAGCCGCCGCGGCCGGTGGATGGAGGGCGGGTTCGTCGGGTTCGGCCCCGTCCAGCCCGGCGTGGTCGGGCCGCAGCCGAACTTCAACCCGCCCAACTACCCGCTCGTCCCGACGGGGCAGGTCGGAGGATGAGGATGCGACCGCCGCGCCGCCCGCTCGCCGCCGCCATGGCGGCCGTGCTCGGCGCCGCCCTCAGCGCCTGCTCGGTGCTCCCGGGCGCGCTGTCGTCCACGCCGTCCTACCACGTCACCGCCTACTTCACCCGGGCCGTGTCGTTCTATCCCGGCTCCCGGGTGCAGGTCATGGGCGTCAACGTGGGGAAGGTCGACTCGGTCACCCCGGTGAACGGGCAGGTCCGGGTCGTCGCCTCGATCGACGGCGACGTGCCGCTGCCCGCCGCGGCCACCGCCGCCATCGTGCCGCTGAGCCTCATCGGCGAGCGCACGCTGACGTTCAGCCCCGCCTGGCACCCCGGCCTCGCGAGGATGGCGGACGGCGCCGTGCTGCGGACCGACCGGACGCAGGTCCCCGTCGAGGTCAACGACGCCCTCAAGTCGTTCGGCAGGCTCCTCGACAACGTCGACCCGGCCAAGGCCGACACCGCGCTCGGCAACGCCGCCGGCAGCCTCAACGGCAACGGCGCCGCCTTCAACCAGGCGTTCCAGCAGGCCGGGCAGCTGGTGAACAGCCTCGCCGGGCAGGACGAGCAGCTCCTCGAGGTCGCGCAGAACCTCGACCGGCTCGCCGGGATCGTCCGCGGCCGGGAGAAGACGCTCGGCCGGCTCGTCAGCGACTTCTCCAAGGCGTCGACGATGCTGGCGAACGAGCGCCAGAGCATCCGGACGCTGGTCGAGGCGATCGCCGACCTCGCCGAGCGCGGCGACGTCCTCATCAAGATGCACCAGGACACGATCCCCTCCGACCTGGAGAAGACCGCGCAGGTCAGCCTGACGCTCAAGGGCAGCGCGGACACGCTCGGCGGCGTGCTGCAGGCGCTGCCGAACATCGCGTTCCAGTTCGTCAACGCCTACCAGCCGGAGAACCACGCGATCGTCCTGCGGGTCACCCTCGACAACTTCGCGCGGTCCTACCTGGCCGCGGTCCTGAAGTCGCCCACGATCGACGAGAGCGTGCCGTGCCCGCTCCCGCCCCCCTACTCCAACTGCCAGTAGGAGCCACCGTGACACGAACCCTCCTGCGCGCCGGGACGCTCGTGCTCTGCGCGGTGCTGGCGGGCTGCGCGGCGCTGTCCGGCTGCTCGGTCCAGACGCTGCACGCGCCGAAGGGGCCGCTCACCCTCACCGCCGACTTCGCCGACGTGCAGAACCTCGTCACCGGGCACAGCGTCAAGGTCGCGGACGTCGCCGTCGGCTCCGTCACGAAGATCACGCTGGTGGACGCGGGGAGCGGCTACCGCTCCCGGGTCACCATGTCGATCAAGAAGGGCGTGCACATCCCCACCGGGACGACCGCGAAGGTCACCACGACCTCGCTGCTCGGCGAGAACTACGTCCAGCTCCAGCCGCCGCCGGGCCGGGCGCTGAACCAGGGGCCGTTCCTCGCCGACCACGCCCGCCTCGCCCAGACCACCACCAGTCCCGGCTTCGAGGACATCGTCGGCAAGGCCGCCCCGCTCGTCGGCGCCCTCGCCGACGGCGACGCCCCCGGGCTGGTGCGCACCGCGAGCACCGCGTTCGCCGGCCGCGGCCCGCAGCTGAACGCGATGATCGCCAACGCGGACACGCTGCTGAAGACGTTCGGCGCCCGCCGCGAGCAGCTCGGGCGGGCCGTCGACGACCTCGCCGGCCTCGGCGAGAAGCTCGCCTCGCACGAGGACTCGCTGAAGCGGCTGCCGGGACGGGTCGCCGACGCCACGAGACTCCTCGCGGACGACCGGCAGAAGATCCTCACTGCGGTGCACTCCCTGTCCGACCTCGCCCGGACCGTGAACGACACCGTCCTCATCGGGCACACCGACCAGCTCCGCCGGCTCATCGAGCAGATGGGCCCCACGCTGCAGGTGCTCGCCTCCGACAGGACCAAGCTCGGCACGCTCATCAACCGCGTCCAGGAGTTCGTGAGCCGGATGCCCAGGCAGGTCTACAACGGGCAGCTGCTCACCTATCCGGTGATGGACTTCAACGGCTCGGCCACCCGCGGCGCCGGACGGACGCCGTCGTCGCTGGCCGAGCTCGTCCGGATGCTGGGACCGCAGCGGTGACCCGCCGGATCAGGGTCAACCTGGCCGTGTTCGCGCTGCTCGGGGTCGTCCTCACGGTGTGGGCGGTGCGCAACGTCCTCGGCTTCGACCCGTTCTCCCGCCCGTACCGGATCAGCGCGCAGTTCACCGACTCGCGGGGCCTGCAGCCCGGATTCGACGTGACCTACCTCGGCGTCGCCGTCGGCAAGATCCAGTCGGTCCGGCTCGACGGCGGGAAGGTCGTCGTCCGCCTCGCCATCGACAAGGGCCGGCGGGTCCCGCAGGGCGTCACCGCCACGGCCGCGCTCAAGTCCGCGATCGGCGAGCCGTACGTGGACCTGGAACCGGCGGGCGGCCGGGCCGACGCGCCCCCGATGCGCCCCGGCGACGTCATCCCGCTGTCCAGGACGAGCGTCAGCGAGAGCTACGGCGACCTGTTCGCGTCCGTGACCAAGGCCGTCAACGGGCTCGACCCCGCGAACCTCAGGATCGTCACCCGGGAGCTGGCGCGGGGACTGGACGGGCGCGGCGACACGCTCCGGCTCAGCGTCGACGGCGCCTCCCAGCTCGCCCGGACGTTCGCGAGCAACACCACCACGCTCGACAGCCTGATCACCAACCTCGGCGCACTGACCGGCGTCCTCGCCGGGAAGCGCGCCGACCTGGCCGCCGGGATCACCGCCACCGCCGACATCACCTCCTCGCTCGCCGACGTGAACGACTCGCTCGTCCGGATCCGCGACACCACCCCCGACCTGCTGGCGCGCACCGCCAAGGTGCTGCGCGAGTCGCGGCCCGCCGCGCAGTGCATGCTCGGCGCCCTCGGCGACGCCCTGCCGGCACTGCTGACGCCCGCCAACGTGTCCGACCTCTCCCGGGGTCTGCAGTGGTCGCCCCAGCTGGCGTCCGCGATGCGCGGCGTCATCACGTTCGTCAACGGCCAGCCCAACCTCAACATCAAGTTCATCCTCACGCTGACGCCGGAGAAGGGCGCCGTCGAGTACCGCAACCTCACGCCGCTGCCGTCGATCCCGCGCATCCCGTCCTGCCCGGGCGTGGACCTGCCCGCCCAGCAGAGCCCTCCGCTGAAGAAGGCGGAGACGACCGCCAAGGGCGGCTCCGCGACGGGGACCGCGACCACCGCGACCGCGGTGCCCGCCGGCAACGCCGCCGACACCGCCCCCGAGCACCACGGGCCGCCGGCCTGGCTGATCTACCTGCCGCCCCTGCTGGCGGGCCTGGTCCTGCTGCGCGTCGTCATGAGCATGCTCGGCGTGGCATGGCGCCCGATCTGGAGAAGGAGAAGCCGATGAAGACCAAGGCCCCGGCCGCCCGGACGCCCGCCGAGGACGTCCAGGAGATCGACGAGGCGGACCTCCCGGAGACCGACGAGGAGTACGAGCGGGTCTACGTCGTCGTCAGGAAGAAGAGCGCGGCCGCGGATCCCGGCGGCGGCGAAGAACAGACCACCGGAGCGGCGGACGAGCCGACCGGCGACACCGAGGACGAAGACGACACCGCCGAGGTCGACGACGACGGCGAGGCCCCGCGGGAGAAGCCGCGCCGGTTCACGCGCAAGGCCGCGGCCACGTCCGCGCCTCGGATCCCCGAAGTGGCGCCGAAGGTGTGGGCGGCGTCGCTCGCGAGCGGGCCGTTCGGCAAGAGGAGCCGCCGCAAGACGATCGCCGTGCGCGTCCTGACGATCGTCCCCGCCGTCGCGCTGGTCGCGGTGACCGCGCTCCTGTGCGTCGTCTGGCAGCAGAAGGGTGACCTGTCCGCGGACGCCCGGAGGCAGCGCGACCTCGCCGCCAGCGCGCGCAAGGTCGCCGACGTCTTCTTCAACTGGGACTACCAGCACATGGCCCAATCGTTCGCCGCGAAGTACCCGCTGCTCACCAAGGCCGCCGCCGACGCCATCCGGCCCACCGCCGACACCCTGACCAGCTACTTCACCACCAACAAGGTCAGCTCGCGGGCCACCGTCACCGGCGTCTACCCGGGCGCCGTCAAGCGCGGCGCCGCCAACGTCGTGGTGGTCATCAACACGAAGGTGACGACGGGCAAGACGGTGCAGGCCAACAGCGGCGCGACGGTCGCGCTCAGCATGAAGCTCGTCTCGGGGAAATGGCTGGCTGGTAACATCACGCTGCTGAGCCAGGGCGTGGAGTCCGCCACCGACGAGAACGGCAAGCCCGTCCCGGGCGGGACCGGCTCCTCCGGGCTGCCGGGCGCCGTCCCCTCGGCCCGGCCGTCGCGGTGACGCGGGGCGCGACGCCGTCCCGGCCGCACGCCGGTTTCCTTCACCGCTCCGGCCGGAGCGTCCGCTGTGAAAGGCACTGATGCGCACGCACGGGTGGCGAGGCGATCCTCCTCGCGACGACGACGAGGCCCGGCGGCGCATCATCGGCGCGCTGATCCGGTGCGTGGACCGGTTCGGCGCGCACAAGACCGGATTCACGCAGGTCGCCGAGGAGCTCGGCGTCACCCGCGCGACGGTGTACCGCTACTACCGCAACATCGACGAGCTGATGAAGGCGGCGGGGTTCGCCGCGGCCGCCGAGTTCGAGGCGCGGATCGCGGCCGCCATCGGGCCGCTGACCGACCCCGCCGAGATCCTCGTCGAGGTGTTCGCGCTGGCCGTGGAGCAGCTGCCCCGCGACCCGCACGTCGGGATGATCTTCGCCACCGGCCGCGCCCCCATGTTCGGCCCCGAGATCCTCTCGGCCGCCGCCCTGGACGAGATGAAGGTGTTCCTGTCCCGGCTCGACATCGACTGGGCCGCCCTCGGCTATGACGGCGGGGAGCTCACCGGGCTCGCCGAGTTCTTCATGCGCCTGCTCTACTCCTACCTTTCGGTGCCGGAGGCGACGGGGGACGACCCGCGTCCCTTCCTCCGCCGCTGGCTGACGCCCGCCCTGCTCGCCAAGACCACCCCCTGACGTCCCCCTTCCCGGGACGCTTGCGCCTGCTCGTGCACGGGCCTATCCGAGGACGGGATGGTTGGCGCGGAAGACGCCGTGCGGGTCGCGCGAGCGCTTCAACGCCCGCAACCGGGAGAGGACCGGCTCTGGGAAGGCGTCGGCCGCCGACTCGGCGGGGTTCAGCAGCGTGTAGGGCTTGCGCCCCGCGATGACGGCGCCGAACCGCTCGGCCAAGCGGTCCTGCGCGGCGCGGGCCGCGGCGACCGCGTCCGCGGTCGGGCCGACGCCGAGCATCTGGAGGAGGTACGGCTCGCGCAGGGCTCCGCTCGCGCCGGCGCCGGCGGCGGCCTCGGCCAGCGCCCCGCCGAGGTGCCGGACCTGGATCGAGATCAGCGGGTCGATCGGCTCGGTCGCCAGGCCCTCGTCCAGGCCGGTCAGCAGTTCCGCGCGGGCCACCGAGGAGGACGGTGCGGTCGGCTCGGCGGTGATCCCGCCGAGGCCGGCCACCGCCACGGGCCCGCGGTCGTCGCTGACCACGTCGCCGATGCCGTCGATCTCGCGCACCAGCGCCGCGCCCTCGCGCGGGTCGCCGAGGTAGGTCAGGTCCAGCCCGGCCATGGGCGGCGCCCCGGGGAAGGCGAAGCGGTTGAACCAGACGGTCAGCTCGGGCGGCGCCGCCTCGGTGATGCCGCGGAAGGCCTCGAACACCTCGCCGCTCCGCGCGCCCCGCCAGACCACCCGCCCGCCGTACAGCGAAGGCGCCGGACGCAGGTCGAACTCCAGCGACGTCACCAGCGCGAAGTCACCGCCGCCGCCCCTCAGCCCCCAGAACAGTTCCGGGTCGGACGCGCCGGTGACCCGGACCCGCGCGCCGTCGGCGTCGACGGCGTCGAACGCGCGCACGCCGTCCGAGGCCCAGCCGTACCTGCGGCCGAACCAGGACAGGCCCCCGCCCAGCGTGTACCCGGTCACGTTGACCACCGGCGAGCTGCCGGCGAGACCGGTCAGGCCCTGCGGCCCGGCCTCCGCCAGCACCCGCCCCCAGTTCACGCCCGCGCCGGCCCACGCCACCCGTTCCCGCGCCGACACCCGCAGGTCGTCCAGGCGCCCGGTGCGCAGCAGGATCACCCCCTCCACGTCACCGGAGGCGTCATGGCCGCCGGCCTGGGCGGCCACCGTCAGGCCCGAGCGCCGCGCGTAGCGGACCAGCGCGGCGACGTCGCCCGCGTGCTCGGCCTCGACCACCGCCGCCACGGGCTGCTCGATCGTCAGGTTCCACGCTCTGCGCGCCTCGTCGAAGCCGTCGTCGCCGACCCCCAGCACCCGCCCTTCGACCGCTCTCCGCAGATCACCGATCGTCACGAAGGACTCCCTGCCCACGACGGCACCGTCCAGACCAGGAGGCGCGCCGCCCCCGACCGAGAACCCCCGCAGAAAAACTACAAGGATGTAGAACTTAACGCTCGGTATCCGTATCCTCGCTGTGGGCGTCCGCGGTGGGCGCCGTCACCGATCGTCGCGCTGACAGCAAACGGGGGTTGCGCATGACCACCACAACGGCACGCTCGCTTCGCGCCGGGGACAGGCTCCGGGAAGCGATCCGGACGGCGGAGGCCACCCCGCTCATCGGGGTGTTCGACATGTTCTCCGCGTCGATCGCCGCGCAGGAGTTCGACGGCATGTTCGTCTCCGGGTTCGGGTTCGCCGCCTCCCACTACGGGCTGCCCGACATCGGGTTCATCGCCTGGCCCGACATGGTCGGCTTCGCGCAACGGCTGCGCCTGGCCTTCCCGCACCACCATCTGCTGGTGGACATCGACGACGGCTACGTCGACCCGGAGGTGGCCTGCCACGCCGTCGCGCACCTGGAGGCGGCCGGCGCCTCCGGCGTCATCATCGAGGACCAGAAGCGCCCGCGCCGCTGCGGGCACGCGGACGGCAAGCTGATCCTGCCGCTGGAGGAGTACCTGGCCAAGCTCGAGATGGTCCTGGCGACCCGCCGCGACCTGGTCGTCGTCGCCCGCACCGACGCCACCGAGGAGCAGGAGATCCTGCGCCGCGCGGCCGCGCTCGCCGCCACCGACGCCGACGTGGTCCTCGTCGACGGTGTGCGCAGCGCGCAGGCCGTCCGGCGGATCCGCGAGGTGATCGGCGACAAGCCGCTGCTGTTCAACCAGATCGCCGGCGGGAAGTCGCCGCGGCTCTCGCTGACCGACCTCACCGCCCTCGGCGTGGACGTCGCCATCTACAGCACGCCCTGCCTGTTCGCCGCGCAGACCGCGATGCGGCGGTCGCTCGAGGAGCTGAAGAAGGCCGACGGGATGCTCCCGGAGGCCTCCATCGGCGTCGCCGACTCCACGGCGCTGCTGGAGCGCAACATCAGCCGCCACCACGCCACCGGCCGCCGCGAGTCCGGGCTCTTCTAGATCTGCTCGATGTTTCCGGGTCTGCTCGATGTCGCGAGTTCGCCTGCTGGCCTCGTCGCCGCTCAGCCGGACGCCAACGCTTCGTCCCGCTCGTTCACCACGGTGATCAGGGCCTCGGCCGGCTCGCAGTCGGGGGCCGAAGCGCGAAGACGGATCCGCCCCGTTCCGGTGGGGCGCAGGACGGCCAGCACACGTCCCTCGTAGGTGCGGTGTTCGGTGGCGTCGAAGCGCTGCTCGGTGGAGGGGGCGGCGCTGCCGAATCCCGCCAGCACGCCCGGGCCGGAGATCTCCACGGTCACCGGGCGGTCGGCCGCGGTGTGGACGGTGCCGCCGGCGTCGGCCAGGGCGAGCGCGACGTACGCCAGGTCGCCGCCGGAGGCGGTGATCACCGGACGGTCGGGCTCGGCGCGCAACCGGAGCGGGCCGGTCGCCGTGCGCAGGACGTGGCGTCCGGTCTCGGCGCCGTCCCGGTACGCGATGGCCACGAGTTCGCCGGGCCGGTACAGCGTGTCGAACTCGGCGCGGAACCGGTGCTCCTCACCCGCGGGCTCCCGGCCCAGCGAACGGCCGTTGACCAGGAGTTCCACCTCGTCGGCGGAGCTGTAGACCTCGACCTTCACCGGCCTGCCGTCGAACCCCGGCCAGGTCCAGCCGGAGATCGCGTCGCTCCAGGCCCAGGGCGTCGCGTCCCAGGCCCGTCCGTGGTGCTCGGGGCGCTGGACGGCGATGTACGGGGCGGCGCGCAGGCCGAAGACGATCTCGCGGTAGTAGGAGGCGGGCCGCCGGTGGCCGGTGATGTCGATGTCGCCGCACCCGGCGAGCAGGTGCGGGTACGGGGCGAGGAGGCCGGAGCCGGGCTCGGACGCGCGGTAGCGGGGACGGCCGATGCCGCACTCGCCGAGGTAGTCCCAGCCCGTCCAGGTGAAGTCGCCGATGACGTGCCCGTACCGCTTCACCAGGCTCCAGGTGGTGTCGACGCGGGTCGGGAAGGTCTCGGTGCCGACGATGATCCGGTTCGGGAACAGGTCGCGGTCCAGGGCGTAGCGGCTGTCGGAGTAGTTCATGCCGGCGATGTCCAGCACGCTGTAGGACTCGGCGGTCCGCTCGGTCACCAGGTCCGAGGCGGCGACGAGGTTCATCATGTCCCCGGCGTCGGCCATGAGGGTGTTGATGCCCGCGCCGTCCGGTTCCCGCGCCGAACGGCTCGCCCGCGCCAGGTCCGGCAGGACGGCCAGCAGGTTGTTGATCCCGTTGGTGACGTAGCGGGTGCCGTCCAGGGAGCGGACCTTCTCGGCGAGCCTGCGGCCCAGCGCGGCTCCCGAGGGCGTGCCGGTCTCGGGGATCTCGTTGCCGATGGAGTAGCAGATGACGCTGGGGTGGTTGACGTCCTTGGCGACCATCGCCTCGACGTCGCGCTCCCACCACTCGGGGAAGCTGAGGCTGTAGTCGAAGTCGCTCTTCGACGAGGTCCACACGTCGAACGCCTCGTCGATCACCAGCATGCCGAGCCGGTCGCACGCGTCGAGCATCGCGCGGCTCATCGGGTGGTGGGCCATGCGCAGGGCGTTGAACCCGGCGTCCTTGAGGGTCCGCACCCGCCGCTCCTCGGCGCGGGCGTGGGTCGCCGCGCCCAGGACCCCGTTGTCGTGGTGGACGCACGCGCCGCGCAGGTCGACGGTCGCGCCGTTGACGCGCAACCCGGACCGGGGATCGAGTCGAAGCGAGCGGATGCCGAAGGCGGTGGCCTCGGCGTCCACCTCGGCGCCGTCCTGCCTGAGCGCGACCTCGCACGAGTAGAGCGCGGGCGACTCGGGGCTCCACAGCGCGGGTTCGGGCACGTAGAGACGCCGCCGGACGGTCGCGGGCTCGCCGGGCAGCACGGTGACCTTCGCGGTGTCGGCGGCGACGACGGCTCCGGCGGCGTCGCGGATCCCGGCCACCAGGTCCAGGGTGCGGATCTCGACCGAGTCGTTCTCGACCGTGGCCGCCACCTCCACCACGGCGCGCTCGCGGTCGATGTCCGGGGTGGTCACCCGCAGGCCGTCGGGGGCGATCCGGACCAGGCCGCCGGTGAGCATCCAGGTGTCCCGGTAGATCCCCGCGCCGGTGTACCAGCGGGAGTCCCGGTGGGTGCGGGCCTCGACGCGGATCTCGTTGTCCTCGCCGAAGCGCAGGAAGCGCCCGGCGTCGACGCGGAAGCGGGAGTAGCCGTACGGGCGCTGGCCGGCGAAGTCGCCGTTGACGTACACGGTCGCGTCCCGGTAGACGCCCTCGAACTCCAGAAGGATCCGCTTGCCCCGGTCCGCGGGCGGGACGGAGAAGACCTTGCGGTACTCGAAGGCGCCGCCGGGGAAGTGGGCGCGGGACGCGGCCTCCATCGCGTCCTCGCGGCCGCCGACGGCCGCCCGGTCCTGCTCGATCATCGCGTCGTGCGGCAGCGTGACCGGCCGGAACGGGGCGGACGCGCCCATCAGCTCGGCGAAGGGGTTGACCTTCGGCCGGACCTCCCAGCCGTCGTTGAAGGAAGTGCGGATCACGGGTTCTCGTCCTCTCGTCTCTTGACCGGCGATGGCGGCGGGGATCAGGCGGGCCGGAGCTCGAGCGCCGCGGTGACGGCGCCGGGGTCGCCGGCGTGGGAGGCGGCCTCGATGACCGCGGCGGAGGCCGCGGGGACGAAGCCGCCGCCCGTCCAGCGCTGCAAGGGACGGGTCGAGGCGGGCACCGTGACCTGCGCCGCCGCGCCGGGTTCCAGGCCGACGGCGGCGAAGCCGAGCAGGACCCTGGACGGGAAGTCCCCGCCCGCGCCGACGGGCCGTCCGTACAGCTGGACGACGTGGCGGCCCGCGCGTGCGCCCGTGTTGGTCACGGTCACGGCGGCGGTGAACGCGTCGCCGTCGAGGGCGCCGACGGCGAGGTCGGTGAGCGTGAAGGTGGTGTAGGACAGCCCGTAGCCGAGGGGGAAGGCCGCCCGGTGACCGTCCCGGTCCAGGAGCCGCTGGCCGAACCACTTGTCGTAGGTGACGGCGGTGGCGTCGGGGTCGAAGCGGGGCAGATGCTCTTCCGAGACCGGGATGGAGTACGGCAGGCGCCCGGATGCGTCCACGTCGCCGAGCAGCACGTCGGCCAGGGCGTGGCCGCCTTCGCACCCCGCGTACCAGGAGAGCAGGACGGCGGGCACGGCGTCGCGCCATTCTTCGGTGATGACGGCGCCGGCGGTCACGATCGCCACGACGGTACGCGGGTTGGCCGCCGCGGCGGCGCGGACGATACCGGCGTCGATCGGCCTCAGCCGCAGGCTCGTGCGGTCGCCCCCGGCGCCGACGGCCGCGCTCGCGCCGGTCCCGCCGGAACCGTCCATGAACGAGGCGAACCGCTGCCGGGTGAGGTCGTCATCGATCGGGGGGAACAGGCCCAGCAGAGCCGCGTCGGACAGCACGTCCCCGCCGACGTACTCGCCCTCGTCCTCGGCGGTGTAGCCGACCACGACCACGACGGCGTCGCACCGGGCGGCGGCCGCCGCGGCGGCGGCCGGATCGTCCTCGGCGACGTGCTCGACGCGGGTGCCCGGGAGCGCCTCGGTCAGGCCGCGCAGGGGAGTGACCACCTCGGGGGCGTGCACGTCGGACGAACCGTGGTCGCCGGTGTTGGGCAGATGCGCCAGGCGCCCGATCACCGCGAGTGAGGAGAGGCCTCGCGGCAATGGCAGCAGGGGAGCACCGTCGACCGGGGCGTTCTTGAGCAGCACCATCGCCCGGGCCGCGACCTCGCGCGCCAGCGCGCGATGCTCGGGACAGAACACGACGTCTGCCGGCGGCTCGTCCTCGGCGCGGGTCGCGTAGTGCCGCAATTGCGTGCGCAGGACGCGCCGGGCCGCCCGGTCGACCTCGTCCCAGGACACGCGACCGGATTCCAACGCGGACGGCAGATGCCGCGCCCGCTGCTGCCGGAAGGGCTCCTCCACGTCCAGCCCGGCGCGCAGCGAGAGCGCGGCGTCCCGCAGGCCCCAGACGAAATCGGAGACGGTAACGCCGGTGAAGCCCCACCGTCCGCGCAGCACGCCTTCGAGGAGCTGCTCGTTCTGCCCGGCCCACTCGCCGTTGACCGCGTTGTAGGCGGTCATGATCCCCGACACGCCCTCGTCCACCACCCGCCGGAAGTGCGCCAGGTAGACCTCGTGCAGTGCCGCGTCGTCGGCGGTGACGTCCACCTTGAACCGGGCGTTCTCCATGGAGTTGAGCGCGTAGTGCTTGGCCACCGCCATCGCGTTGCGCTGCACTCCGCGGGTCAGCGCGGCGCCGAACTCCCCGAGCAGGACCGGGTCCTCGCCGTAGGTCTCCTGCACCCGCCCCCAGGCGGGGTGGCGCGGCAGGTTGACGCACACGCCGCCGAAGAAGTTGCCGCCCTGGGCGCGCACCTCGCGGCCGATCGCGACGCCGACGCGCTCCTCCAGGCCCACGTCCCAGGTGGCGCCGCGGGCCATGGAGACGGGGAAGGCCGTCGATCGCCCCATCACCACCCCGCGCGGCCCGTCGGAGAACAGCAGGCCGGGGACGCCCAGCCGCTCGATCCGGCCCATCGGGAGGGGAGCGCGGTTGTAGCCGTCGGTCATCATCGCGGCCAGGCCCTGTCAGAACGGCTGGTCGCCGTCCAGCAGCCACAGCCGCTCCTCGGGGGTGAGGAGCCCCAGCAGGTCTCCGGCGGCCTGGTCGGGTGAGGCGCCGGCGCGGACGGCGGCGACGGCGGCGGGAAAGGCGGCGGGATCGGGAGTCGCGGGCATGGCACGCCCCTTCCGTGGGCAGGCGGCGCACTTCTTATCTACCGAATCGTAGATAAGCTTGGCCGGTACCATGACCGCCGTCAATCCCCGTCCGGAGGAACCGCGCCCGCATGCCCCCAGCGCCAGGCCGCCGCCGGCTGCCGCTCGCCGAACGCCGCGAGGAGATCCTGAAGGCGGCCACCGAGCTCATCGCGTCCTCCGGTTTCAAGGGCGTCCCGCTGGAGGCGTTCGCCGCCGCCTGCGGCATGACCAAGGCCGGGATGCTCCACCACTTCCCCTCCAAGGACGCCCTGCTCATCGCGGTCCTCGAACGCCGCGACGACCTCGACCTCGCCACCGTCGGCGGCACCCTGGAGCCCGCGCGCGACCCGGCCGCCGCGCGGGCGACCATGACGGCCTTCGTCCGGCGCAACCTCACCCAGCGCTCGATCCTGCAGCTGTACGCCGTCCTCGCCGCCGAGGCGCTCAACCCCGCGCATCCCGCGCACGCCTACTTCCAGACTCGCCTCGAAGAGGGGCGCGCCATGTTCGAGCGCTACCTGCTCTCGTGGCACCCTCGGCCCGGCTTGGCCGCGGTGGAGCTGCTGTCCTTCCTCGACGGCCTGCAGCTCCACTGGCTGCGCGACCCCGGCATCGACTTCCTCGCCCAATGGGAGCTGTTCGCCGACCGGTTCTTCGTTCTTGACGGACCGGTCAACTATCCGCGAGGGTGAGGGGCGTGCCCCGGACGAGCGACGCGCGCGAGCGGCTGGTGAGGAGCGCCGTGCAGCTGTTCCTGACCCGCAGCTACCAGTCGGTGGGGGTGGAGGAGCTGTGCGCGGCCGCCGACGTGCGGCGCGGCAGCTTCTACCACTTCTTCCCGGCCAAGTCCGACCTGGCCAAGGCGGTCATCGACCACCACGCCGCCGCGTTGTGGGAGCGCCTGGACCAGGCCGCCGGCGCCTCGCCGGCCTCCGACGGTGGCGCCTCACCCGCCTCCGAGGGCGCGGCCGAGGCGGCCGCGCGGCTGCACGCGATGGCCGACGCGGTGGGGGAGATCCAGTCGGGCTTCGAGGCCCGGTTCGGACGGGTCGTCGGCTGCCCGTTCGGGAACCTCGCCGCCGAGCTGGCGACCACCGAGGACGGCCTCCGCGCGCATCTCGCCGCGGTCTTCGCCGGATGGCAGCGGCGCCTCGCCGTGCTGTGCCGCGCGGCGGCCGACCGGGGCGCGCTGCGCGACGGCGTCGACCCGGACCTGCTGGCCACGATCCTGGTCGCCCAGTTCCAGGGCATGATCCTGCTGGCCAAGACGGGCCGGTCGGACGCGTCGCAGATCCCCCGGGCCCTGCACCAGGTGATCGCCGCCAACCTCCGGGAGCGCGCATGACCGAAGCCGTGGACTTCCATTTCGACCCGATGTGCCCGTTCGCCTACGCGACCTCGGTCTGGCTGCGCGAGGTGCGCGACCGGCTCGGGATCGAGGTCGCCTGGCGCTTCTTCAGCCTGGAGGAGGTCAACCGCGCCGAGGGCAAGAAGCATCCGTGGGAGCGGCCGTGGTCGTACGGCTGGTCGCTGATGCGGATCGGCGCGCTGCTGCGGCGCCGCGACATGGCGGCGCTCGACGCCTGGTACGGCGCGATCGGCGCCGAGCTGCACGTGCGCGGCGGCAGGCCGCACGATCCCGCCGTCGCGCGGCGGCTGCTCGACGAGCTCGGCTTCGGCGCCTCGGTGCTGGACGAGGCCCTCGCCGACCCCGGCACGCACGACGACGTCCGGGCCGACCACCGGCGGGTGGTCGACGCCGGCGGCTTCGGCGTGCCGACCCTGTTCTTCCCGGACGGCCAGTGCCTGTTCGGGCCGGTGCTGATCGACCCGCCCGCCGGCGACCGCGCCGTGCGGCTCTGGGAGACCGTCACCGGGATGCTGGAGTTCCCCGACCTCTACGAGATCCAGCGGCCGAAGGGCGCCGCGGAACGGCGGCGCATCCACCGGGCGCTCCAGCCCTATCTCAGCGGCCGCGACTGGGTCAGCATCGACCGCGGCCGAGTGATCGAGATCCCCGAGGACGCCGGAAAGGGCGGTGCGGCATGAGCCGGGACGCGGACCGGAAACATGTGATCGACGTGCTCGTCGGGGAGTGGGCGGCGCTCGACCGGCTGCTCACCTCCCTCGCCGGCGCGGACTGGTCGCGGCCGACCTGCCTGCCGGGCTGGCGGGTGACCGACGTCGTGGCCCACCTGATCGGGACCGAGTCGATGCTCGCGGGCGAGCCCGTGCCTGAGACCGGCGCCGACGTCACGGCGCTGCCGCACGTCCGCAACGACATCGCGGCGGTGAACGAGCAGTGGGTCACGGCACTGCGCGAGGAGGAGCCCGCCGCGATGCTGGCGCGGTTCCGCGACGTCACCGCCCGCCGCGCCGGGACGCTCGCCGGGATGTCCGAGGCCGACTTCGACGCCCCGAGCTGGACGCCCGCGGGCCAGGCGACCTACGGCCGGTTCATGCAGATCAGGATCTACGACTGCTACATGCACGAGCAGGACGTCCGCGCCGCCGTCGAAGCCCCGGGGAACGAGGAGGGCCCGGCGGCCGATGCCGCGATCGACGAGGCGGCCCGCGCCCTGGGGTACGTCGTCGGCAAGCGCGCCGCGGCGCCGGACGGCAGCACCGTCCGCTTCGACCTCACCGGACCGGTCCGGCGCGCCCTGACGGTCGAAGTCGACGGCCGCGCGCGGCTGGTCGACGGCGGGGGAGGAACCCCGACGACGGCACTGCGCCTGCCTTCGACGCTGTTCCTGCGGCTCTGCGGCGGCCGTACCACCGCGCACGACGCCGTGGAGGTCGCCGGCGACGGCGAGCTGGGCCGCCGGATCCTCGACAACCTGGCCTTCACCATCTGAGGCCCGCGCCCCGCGCGCGCCGAATCGTTCCTGGTCAGCGGATTGGTCGGGGCCGACTCGGGTACAGCGCACAAATAGGACATTTCAACCTAGTCAGGGAGGGACGACCATGACTAGGACGACGAATGCTCCGCGGACTCCGATGTCCGGGATGCTGAAGGCGCCGCGCAGCCGGGGGATGATCAACGGGCTGCTGCTGGTGCTCCTGGGGTTGTGGGGCGGGCTCATACCCTTCATCGGCCCCTACTTCTCCTTCGGGTTCGGGTCGACGGCCACCTGGCACTACACCTCCGACCGGCTGTGGCTGTCCATCCTCCCGGCGATCGCCGTCATGCTGGGCGGACTGATCCTGCTGATCAGCGCCGCCCGTCCCGTCGCCATCGTCGGTTCCTGGCTGGCCATCGCGGGCGGCCTGTGGTTCGTCGTGGGCACCACGATCGCTCCGCTGTGGAGCGGCGGCCCCGGGCGCGCGCTCGGCGGCCAGACGCGCCAGATCGCCGAACACCTGTCCTTCTTCGAGGGGCTCGGCGCCATCGTCATCCTGCTGGCCGCGACGGCGCTGGGACGCTTCCTCGTGGTCGGCGTGCGAGAGGCGCGGCGTGCGGAGGCCGAACGCGCGGGGGTCGCCGCCGGCACCGCCGGCGCGGTCGGGGCCGAGCGCTCCGGCAGGAGGACCGCGGCCCCCGACGCGGACCGCTCCGGCCGCGGATCCACCGCCGCCCCCGAATGGGAGAGGCAGGCGCCGCCGTCGCGCGAGGACCAGGAGGCCTCGCGAGGCGACGGGCACCGCTGGCACGCGACCCTGCCGCGCCGGCGGTGAACCGGGGCGACGCCCCTTCCGGGCACTCGCTCCCTCAGTGACACATCTCCTAGATGCGGCGCCCCAGCCGGGGCGCCGCATCTACGCATGAACGGGCTTGTAGGACCACCACCGCCTCGCCGCACATGACCCTCTTGTGACGGCGCTCATACATGCGCTATACCCGTCGTTGAAACGTATAACCAAATGCGCGAGGAGCGTCATGGCCCCGCCCCCCGACCGGCGCGGCAGAGGCCGATGGCCGCCACCGCCCCATCTCCCGCCTCCGCACCCCGGCCGGCCTCGCCGTGCCCCCACCCACCCCTCTTGCAGAAAAGGTCCGCCGATGAAGGCAAGCAGAACGCTGACCGGACTGAGCATCATCGCCCTCGCCGGAACCGTGGCCGGAGCACCGTCCGCCACCGCGAGCGCGCAGGCCGCCGCCCGCCCGCTGGCCGGCACGCCACCGCTGCGCATCCTGCTCTCCGACGACGACGGCTACGACGCCCCGGGCATCAGAGCGGTGTTCGACGCCCTCACCGCCGCCGGGCACGACGTCACCATCGTGGCGCCCGCCGACAATCAGAGCGGCGCCGGCACCAGGCAGAGCACCGCACCGACGCTGAAGGTCCGGCACGTCTCCGCCAAGGTGTGGGCGGTCGGCGGGACCCCCGGCGACTCGGTGTCGTTCGGGCTGTTCGCGGTCTTCAAGGGCCGAGCGCCCGACCTGGTCGTCTCCGGGACCAACTTCGGCCAGAACCCGGCCGCCATCGCCAATCACTCCGGCACCGTCGGCGCCGCCGTCACCGCGCTCGACAACGACGTCCCGGCCATCGCGGTCAGCACCGAAGCCGACCCGGCCGGCTCCGCCCAGCCCACCCTCAACGCCCAGCGCCGGACGGCGGGCTTCATGGTCGACCTGCTGGCCGAGCTCCAGCGCCGCCGGCACGGCGGAAGGCTGCTGCCCGACCACACCGGCCTCAACATCAACTACCCGATCATCGGCGCCGACGGCGACCGGCCCGCGACGAGATGGGCCCTCACCCGGCTGGACCGGCAGCCGCTCCTCACGCCGTCCTACCAGGACGACCACGACGGCACGTACAAGGTGAGCATCGCCTACACCCCGCAGCCTCCAGGACCCGCGTCCGACGTCGCCGCGCTCGCCGACGACAAGATCAGCATCACCCCGATCGACGGCGACTGGACCGCCGACCCCGGCGCCTACTCTCGGACGGCCGCGCTGCTCGCCGGCCTCAAGCCCTGACCCACCCGCGGACCAAGGCGCAGTGGAGGCGCCTTCGGCCTGTCGGTAGAGTCTTTCCTGAATCAGGTTTCGGCAATGCTGGTTCATGGTTCTGGGAGCCGTCCGGCGAGGTGGCGTCGCGGCGCGAAGGCCCGGCCGGGTGCTGGTCGGTGTCGCGCGTGATCTCGCCGTCCGGCCGGGGCGTGGTGAAAGAGGTACTGAGGCGTGGCGGTGACGGTCCAGGAACTGGGCCCGGAGTTCGGGTACGCGGTCGACGCGCGGCCGTTGCGGAACGAGCGCGACTGGGCGGCCGAGCAGATCCGCATGGTGGTGCGCAGCGCGTTCCGGCCTGAGTCCGGCGCGAGGACCGAGGTCGTGGTGGAAGGCGAGGATCCCTACCTGGTGTCGGTCCGCGTGAATGGGCCGGTCCGGCCGCCGGACGCCCTGGCCTGCGCCGCCGCGGCACTGATCGACGCGGGCTACCTGACCGAGCGCGACGCCATGGCACTCCGCGTCCGGCCACCGGCCGACCAGATGCCCGTGGTCGCCGTCGCCCGCGGCACGGCCCGGCACTGCCGCTGGTGCGGGGAGGCCATGACGGCGGTGGAGGCCGCCGCCAGCGTGGCCTACGGCTGGTCCGGCCGCTGCGCCGCCTGCCAGACCGAGCACCTGTCCCACCATCGCCCCCCAGAGGCCCCCTGACCGAGAGATCCGTCGTGTGATTACCTCGGGGGTAAGAAAAAGGCATCCGATCACGTCGGAGGGAGTCGACGGGGATCGTGAGATGGAGCCGGTCACGGCCGAACTCGCGGCCTTGGGCGCCGATCTTCGCCGATGACATCGGGGTTCCGGTCAAGACGCTGATGACTACCGGTGGGTGGCCTCGCGCTGGCCCAAGGAGCGGCGCCGCAAGCACGTCTCGCACCACATCCACCGGATCCTGGCCGGCATCTCCGACGACGCCGAGCGCTGGGAGGCCATCGACTCCCCGCCGCTGGACGAGCGGACCGGCCGGCACCGCTGGACCGAGGACGCCGCGCGAACCCGGATCGGGCAGCCGACCCGGACCCCGACCACGGTGGCGCAGAAGATCCGCGCGATCCACGACCTGGCCGACGATGACGAGGTCGCCTCGCAGGCGACGGCCGAGCTGCTGCGGCGCCCGGCGGTCGCGCGGACGGCGATGACTGATCAGACCGCGCGGCACCTGGTGAACCGGGCCCAGCAGCACCTGGACCACGTCGCCGCCGAGCCGGTCCGGCGGGTCGCCGAGCCGGCGCTGCGCAGGGTGGACCACACGATGGGCTACATCGATCTGATCGGCGCCTGCGCGAGTTTCGTGGCCGCCGGCGGCCGGATCGTCCCGACGCTGCGGGGCCGGTCGTTCAGCGAGGACGAGCGCACCCGGATCCACGAGAACCTCACCCGGGTTCGCACGACCGCGGACTGGATGGAGAACGCGGTCGACACCGGCAACACCTCGCTGGACGAGGGTCTGGCCGCGCTGCTGCGCGACCAGCAGTGAGCGGGGTCGGTGATGGCCCGCTCGGGCGGCCGGTTGGCCGCCAACGTGTGCGCTGACCGGGTGCTGCTGGCGCTGCGCGAGGCCCGCCCTGCCGGGTTGAGCACCGCGCAGCTGGTCGCGGCGACCGGGATGACCCTCTACCAGGTCCGCAAGGGGCTGCTCTATGTCCGTGAGACGGCCGCGATGGCGAACCTGGAGCCGCTGACCTGGACCCGCGGGGAGGGATGGAAGCTGTCGTCGGATCCGGCCGAGTGGGTGGCCTTCACCGCGGCGGTCTGCCACCAGATGCTGGTGCGGACCCGCCGCCTGATCACCTCGACCGCCGCGCCGGCCGTCGCCGCGTGCCCTGATGACGAGGACGCCCAGACCATGCTGGACCTGCTCACCGGCGTCAAGGCCGGGCTGTCCCAGCTGGCCAAGGGCTACTGACCACCGGACCAGGCAGCGGAAGGGGTGGGCGATGCGCCGGCGGCGGTATCCCTCCGACACCACCGCGGCCGAGTGGGCACTGATCGAGCCGCTGCTGCCCGTCCCGGCCTGCCAGACCCCGCGCGGCGGCCGCCCGGAGAAGCATCCGCGGCGGGTGATCGTGGACGCGATCCGCTACGTGGTCGACAACGGCATCAAATGGCGGGCGCTGCCGCACGACTACGGGGTTCCCTGGCAGACCGTCTACGGCTTCTTCACCCGCTGAGCCCGCGCCGGTGTCATCAGCCGTCTGCGCGACCAGCTCCGCGCTCGCGTCCGCGCCCGCCGCGGCTACGCGCCCAACCCAGCCGCGATCGTGCTGGACAGCCAGACCGTCCGCGCCGCCGAGACCGTCGGCAAGACCAGCCGCGGCTACGACGGCGCCAAGAGAATCAACGGGCGCAAGCGTCACCTCGCGGTCGACCTGGGCGGCTTACCGGTGATGGTGATGGTCACCTCCGCCGAGTGCACCGACCGCGACGCCGCCCGCGAACTCCTCGCACGGCTGCGGCTCACCCACCCGGAACCGGCCTGCGCCTGGGCCGACCGCGCCTACGCCGGAACCCTGGTCAGCTGGACCGACTCCTTCCTCAACCTGACCTTGTTGATCGTGTCCAGGCCGGCCGGCGCCTCAGGTTTCGTGGTCGTCCCCCGCCGCTGGGTCGTCGAGCGGACTCTGTCCTGGCGGGGTCTGAACCGTCGGAATTCTCTAAGCCGGAAAGGTGGCGGCGCGGGCTGGTTTGGTCGTTCATGGAGCCATGGCGGGTGACAGCGGTCGGGTTGCCCGACGGCCGACCGGTTGAAGGCGGGATCGACCAGAACGGATGCTGGACCGATACACCGCCCACCGGTGCCGAACAGCTGCCCGGACGTTACGCAGTGGCCGGGCTGGTCGACGCACACTGCCAACCTGAGCGTCGCGGTCGACGACGCAGCCCCCACCGGATCGCGCCCGCTCAGCCTGTTCGGACGGCAGGCAGCGCGGGGGAGTCGACAATCGCGTCCGCCGGCTCGGCGCGGACCCGAACAACGTCGTCCAGGACGTACACCTCGATATACCGGCGGGCCCCGCCCTCCAGGGCGGCGGCCTGCTCCTTCCAGGAGTGCATCAGCTGGGTCCTTTGTCTGCTGGGTCCCTTTGCCCGCCGTGGGGTCCTCCCCGGAGAAACAAGCATGTCAGGACATCCTCCGCTACTGCGCTTGGAGCCAGGTGAGGACGGCTAGGACTCGGCGGTTGTCGTCGGGCGCGGGCTCGAGGCCGAGTTTGGTGAAGATGGCGTTGACGTGGGTTTCGATGGTTTTGCGGCCGAGGTAAAGGCTGTCGGCGATGGCGGAGTTGGAGCGGCCTTCGGCCATGAGGGACAGGACTTGGCGTTCCCGGTCGGTGAGGTGGTGGAGCGGGGTCGTCTCGGCCGGTGCGGCGATGAGGGCGGCGACGACGTCGGGGTCGAGGACGGAGCCGCCGCGGGCGATGCGGCGGATCGCGTCCAGGAAGTCGTCGACCTCGGTGACGCGGTCCTTGAGCAGGTAGCCGAGACCGGCGCCGCCGCTGCGGAACAGGTCGAGGGCGCGTCCGGCGTGCACCCATTGGGACAGCAGCAGGATTCCGAGCGCGGGGTGGGTCTGGCGTAGCCGTGCGGCGACTTGGAGGCCCTCGTCGGTGTGGGTGGGTGGCATGCGGATGTCGATGACGGCCACGTCGGGGGCGTGGCGTTCGACTTCGGTCAGGAGGGCCTCGGCGGTGCCCACGCCGGCGGTCACGGTGAGGCCCTCGCGCCGCAGCAGCTGGGCGATCCCTTCGCGGAGCAGGACGCTGTCGTCGGCGATCACGATGCGCATGGCAGCTCCGCGCTCAGCCGGGTCCCGCCGCCGGGCGGGCTGTCCATGGTGAAGCGGCCACCGACGGCGGCGACCCGGTCGGCGAGTCCCTGCAGGCCGCCGCCGGGAGTGAGCTGCGCGCCACCACCGCCGGTGTCCCCGACCTCGATCTGGACGGTCGTTCCGGCGCGTTGGACGCGGACGGTCAGGGCTGCGCCGCGGGCGTGCTTGGCCGCGTTGGTCATGCCCTCGCAGGCGAAGAACCAGGCGGTGGCCTCGATGGTCGGTGGCAGCCGGTCGGGGGTGATGTCCAGGGTGACGGGCACCGGCATGCGGGCCGCGGCGGTGCGTAGCGCGACGGCCAGGCCCTCGTCGGACAGTACGGGCGGCAGGATGCCGCGGGTGAGCTCGCGAAGCTCGTCGACGGTGGCGCGGAGTTCGGCGACGGCGTCGGCCAGGACCGCGGCGGCCCGGCGATCGCCGAGTTCGCGTTCGGCCATTCGCAGGCGCAGCGCAAGCGCGACCAGCCGCTGCTGCGCGCCATCGTGCAGGTCACGTTCGATGCGGCGCCGGTTGAGGTCGTCGGCCTCGACGATCCGGCTGCGTGAGGCGGCGACCTCGGCCAGCCGGACGGCGGCCCGGGCGTGCAGCGCCGCGTTCTCCAGCGGGAGGGCGGCGGCCGACAGCGCGGCCTCGACCAGGTGGGGCTCGCCCGCCAGCCGGCCGTCCAGCTCGACGACGGCGACGGGAGCACCGCCGGCGCTGACCTCACGGCGCAGCCGCCGCGCGTCCTGTAGCGGCGCCAGTTCGGCGGGCGCGCCGCCGAGGTCGATGGTCCGGGAACCGTCGAGGTAGACCGCGGTGGCGGTGGGGTCGTCCATGGCGGTGCGCAAGGCGGCCACCAGGTCGCCGGGGGAGGCGTCGCCCGAGCGCAGCCGCCGGGTGAAGTCCTCCACGGCCCGGACCGCCAGCCAGGTCCGGCGGTCGAAACGCCGGTCCACCACGCCTTTGACCAGCCGCAGCAACGGACGGAACGCGCCGGCGACCGCGAGGGTGGCCGCGGCGACCGCCACCCCGCTGCCCAGGCCCAGGGCCCCGGCCAGCGCGCCCAGTCCGATCGCCGTCCCGGCGTACAGGGCGACCAGCAGCGTGGTGATCGTGACGTAGGTGATGGTCTGGCCGACCAGACGCTCCACGTCGAACAGCCTGTGCCGGCGCATCGCGACCGTCACGGCGACCAGGAGCGGTACGGGCGCCACCAGCGAGGTGATCGTCTCGACGCCGTCCGCGCCGAGCCCGGACAGCAGCGCGGTCGCGGCGATCAGCAGGGCCGTGACCGCCAGGCCCCACAGGCCCAGCAGGATCTGGGCGCGTTCGTCGCCCCTGGCGCGGCGCAGCCGTACCGCGACCGCCGCCACCCCCAGCAGCATGAACACCGCGGCGAACGCCTCGGTGACGCCGATCACCCGCAGCGCGCCGTCGAGTTCGGCGGGAACGGCGATGGGCACCGATCCGTTGTCGGCCACGATGCCGGGCAGCCGATGCGGCCACAGCGCGACCGCGACCGCCACCGCCCCGCCGAGCCAGCCCGCCAGATAGCAGGCGAACACCGGCCGCCATCGCGGCGACGGCAGCCGGCCGTCGGGGAACAAGAACTGAAACAGCGGCAGCGACCCGCCCGCCAGCGTCCCGATGATCTCGGCGACCGCCGCCACCGTGCCGACCCGCGGCGTGGTGTTCCCGGCCCTCACCTGTCCGGCCGCCCAGCTGTAGCAGAGGCTGAAGGCGACCAGCAGCACGCCGCCCGCAAGGAAGCCCCAGGCGCAGCGGTTCGCCGGACGGCGGTCGAGGATCACCGCCCCCAGCGCGCACGCGCCGGACCCGCTGAAGATCCCCACCATCGACGTCGAGTCCACGGAGCGGGCCAGTACGGGCCCGAGCAGCCCTGACAGTGCCCCGAGCGTCCCGATCACCCAGCCGGCCGCACGCAACGCGTCCCGGCTCGTCAGCGCCGCGAGACCGTCCCCTACCGCCACCCCTGGATGGTCCCCTCCCGCCCAAGGGCCGGGCAAGAGGGCGAACCCTGCTGTCCGCTCAGGGAAAACCCGGAGCGGAAACCAGGGCGGCCACCCATGACCCGGCACCCCCGCGCCCCGCATCGTCGAGCCATGAACACTTTCTCGACCACCGCCGCGGACACCGCGCCCCGCACCGCACGCCCGATGGGATCGCTGCTCACCGCGATCAGCCTCGTCATCGGCCCCGCCCTCATCGCGCTGGCCTTGGCCACCCTGCCCGACCTGTGGAACGGCTCCTTGCCCGACTACCACACCATCGACACCCAGCATGACCAGGCGATGCTGTCGTTCAACCTCGCCGCCGCCTCGTTCCCGTTCATGTTCGGCTCGGTCGTGGCCCTCGCCATCGCCGCCCGGCGCTCCCGCCGCCTCGCCGCGACAGGACTGGCCTGCTCGTTCTTCGGCCTGACGGCCATGCTCGCCAACGCGATGCTGAGCATGCCGCTCGTCCTGATGAGCGGCATCACCGACCACACCGGGCTCGACCGGCTCGCCACCAGGCTCGACAGCCCACCGCTGGTGCCGCTCTTCCTCTTCCCGCTCTACTTCGTCGGCGCGATCCTCCTCGCCATCGCCCTGTGGCGTTCCGGCACCGTATCCGGATGGGCCGCGCTGGCCATCGGCGTGGGCGGCATGTTCCCCGTGGCACTGCTCACCGGCGTCGGCGCCCTCGCCCTCCCGATCGCCGCCATCCGCATCGCCGGCTCCATCCCGATCATCAAACGCCTCCTGGCCGCCCGCGACACCTGAACCCGGCCCAGCCCCGCACCCCCGGCTGCCTATCGCCGCCCTTGGGAGAGCCCATGAACGCACACATCACTGGAGTCGCCCACGTCAAGCTGCCGGTCAGCGACCTGGCGCGAAGCGTCGCCTGGTACCGCGCACTACTCGACATGGAACTGGCCCTTGAGTTCGTTGAGCGCGGCACTCTGCGCGGGGCCGCCCTCGTCCATCGCGCCAGCGGAGTCCGCATCGCCCTCCGCGATCGGACGGTCTGCGCGGGCCAACCGGTCCTCACCGGCTTCGACGCCTTCGCCCTTCAAGTCCCCACGGCCCAGGCACTGCACGACCTCGCCGCCCGATGCGAACGACTGGGCCTGCCCCACGAACACCAGGACCGAGGAAGGTACGGCGCCGCCCTGGACGTCCCCGACCCTGACGGCACCATCGTCCGCTTCATCTACGACGCGGAGGAGCCACCGCCGTTCCTGGGCCTGGAATTCGACGGATCAGGGCTCATCGGCACCTACAACCACCCACGCCTGAGCCGCTGACCGCAAACCCCTGACCGCAAGCCCTGGAACGCCGTCACCCCGGACACCGAAACGCCGGATGTCCTCAGCGCAGGCGCCTTCCCGCGACTGCGGCTCAATGTCGGGCAGCGCGACGGGTACGGCGGCGCGGCCTTCGCCGATAAGAGACGCTTCCCGCCTATCCGGCACGCACCAACGAGGAGTTCGTCCGGGCGTCCCGCCAGCTCAGCCCGCACCTGTTGAACGAACTGCTGGATCACCTGGGACCACGGCTCGATGCCCGGTGGCGGCGCGAGACCTCCCACGCACATAGGAGACCAGCTTCGACTTCTGTGATGCTGGAAGCCGCACTGTTGTCAGTGACGTTTTCTCAGCGATGACCACTTTTAGCGTCGGTTCAGCATGCAGTGTGGGCGAGGTTCCATTTCGGCTGGGGCTGGGCGTGACGTGCGGGGGTGGGGCATCGCTGCTTGAGTTCCGTGGCAGTTACTCGCCGAGAGCCCGCACGGGCCGCGCGGCGGGCGCCGAAGATCAGCCGTGCGTTGGGCGGCGCTGTCGCCCGCACGCGTATCCGGATTTGGATTTCGAGAGTCCTTGGAGCTGCTGGTGACCACCGAATGGCTGCCGAGTTCGGCAGCGTAGTGCGCCAGTCCGCCTTCCTGTATCGTCCGGGTTCATGGGTGACCTGGCAGGGCGCTGGCGGGAGTTGAACAAGGCGTACTGCGACGAGCGGGTGCCCATTCACCTGGGCACTAACTTCTACGACATGCAGGGGTTTCGCGCTGGCCCCGATTCGCTGAAGGACTTCGAGAAAGCCGAGGTGGGGGATGTCAGGGGTAAGAGCCTGATCCATCTGCAGTGTCACTTCGGTCGGGACACGTTGTCCTGGGCGGCACGAGGAGCACAGGTCACCGGGCTGGACTTCTCTCCGCCCGCGATCGAAGCGGCTTCACGACTCGCGACCGAGCTGGGCATCGACGCACGCTTCTTGACCGCGGACGTCTACGACGCCGTCCCGGCGGTCAAGGCGGAGACCTTCGACATTGTCTATGCCGGCTTCGGGGCGCTGAACTGGCTTCCTGACATCGGCCGCTGGGCGTCGGTGGTCGCTGAGCTGCTCGCTCCCGCCGGGTGCCTGTACCTTGCGGAGTTCCATCCCTTCAGTTTCGTCCTTGACGATGAGACAGGACGCACGGTCACGCACGACTACTTCGATGAAGGTCCGGAAGCCTCGGGAGGCCCCGGCACCTACGCCGACGAGGCGGCAATGACCGAGCACAACAAGACCGTCGAGTGGCGGCACAGTCTGTCGACCGTTGTCTCGGCGATCGCCGGAGCTGGGCTACGGATCCAGTTCCTCCACGAGCACGACCACACCTTCTACCTCCAACGCCAGTCGCTTGAGCGCCACGACGGCGACATCTACCGGCATCCTGAAGGCACTCCGCGGATCCCCCTCACCTATTCGATCCGCGCCGAAAAGGCTTGAGCCACTCCACCCAGCGCGGCTCGGGTATGCGGGCCCCGTGCCAGGCAGACGTGAAGTCTCTGGTAGGACAGGCCTCTCTCACAAGATCGTCTGCTGAGCCAGAGGCACCACATTGGTCACCAATGCTGCCACGCTCGACATCCCGCGCCACGTCGTGGAGTACCTGTCTCGTCTGCTGGCCGCACGCAGTGCGCTGGTTCCGCGAGCGCAGCTGCGTACACTGCCTGGCCCGAGACGCCGGCGTCTCCCAGGCCACGGGCTACCGCTACCTCCACGAAGGCATCGACGTACTCGCCGACCAGGCTCCTGACCTGCACCAGGTCCTGGACCGCTGCCGTCGTGAGGGCATGACCCACGTGATACTCGACGGCACGCTAATCGAGTCCGACCGCCTCGCCGGGGTCCGCGACAACGACAGCGACCTTTGGTTCAGCCAGAAACACAAAGCCTTCGGCGGCAATGTGCAGTTCCTGTCCGCCCCGGACGGCACCCCGCTGTGGGTCTCCGACGTCGAGCCCGGCTCCACCCCCGACATCACCGCCGCACGCGTCCACGCACTGCCCGCGCTGTACAAGGCAGCCGCCGACGGCCTGCCCACCCTCGCCGACAAGGGCTACATCGGCGCGGGGATCGGCATCCTCGTCCCGGTCCGGCGCCCGAAAGGCCGCTCCGAGCAGGCCCTGCACGCGGACACTCGTATCACCAACAACCTGATCAGAGGCGTTCGCGCCCTCGGCGAACGCGCCGTAGCCGAGCTCAAACAACGGTGGCGAACCCTGCAGCACGTCACCCTCAGCCCCAGCCGTATCGGCGACATCGCCCAAGCCGCCCTCGTCCTCAACGGCGTCTGGAAATGATCACCCTGAGAAAACGTCAGTGACTGTCCGGCAGTGACGGTGGCAATTCTTCCAGCGGGATATGCCTGCAAAATGTCTATGGCGTGGTGGCTTTGCGCTTTATCGTCAGGGCATGGAGTTGCTGGCCGTACTGGCCTCCGTGGCCGGGGTGCTGGGCCTGGTCGTCGGGGTGGGTCAGTGGAGGGTCGCGGTGCTGACTCGCCGTGACGTCAGGCGCGGCGAGCAGAGCGAGGGGCCTGAGAGACCGGGGAGCGGAGCGCTTCCGGTCGCCGTGCCCACGGGACGTTTACCGGCGGATGTCGTGGGCCGAGACGATCTGCTGGCGGAGTTGAGTGATCGCCTGGGCGGCCGCGCGAGCAAGAAGCCGGGCGGCGTGTGGGTGCTGGCCGGGATGGGCGGTGTCGGTAAGTCGACCGTCGCTTTGCGCATCGCTGTTGAGGCTCGCGGGCGTGGCCGGCCGGTGTGGTGGGTGAACGCCTCAGACGCGGAGTCCCTGCGCGGCGGGATCCTGGAGATCCTTCACCATATCGATGCGCCGGAAGCGGTGGCCCGGGAGGTTCGCGAGGGCACGGCCACCGCATCGGATCGCGTCTGGGAGGTGCTGTCAGGACGACGAGGGCTGCTGGTGCTGGACAATGCGGACGATCCCGGTGTGCTGACCGCCGGGCACCCATCGCTGCCGGCCGACGGCACCGGGTGGATCCGTCCCGATGGTGGGCTCATGATCCTCGTGACGACGCGTCACACCGACCCGAGCACCTGGGGAACATGGGTCCGGATGCGGACCGTGGGAACCCTCGACGACGCCAGCGCGGCGGCACTGCTCCGCCAGGCCGCCCCTCAGGTCGACGACCCCGGAGGCGAGGAGGCACTGGCGCTGGCCAGACGGCTCGGCGGCTTGCCTTTGGCGCTGCACCTGGCAGGCGCTTACCTGGCAGCCCCGTTCGCCCGCTGGCGCAGCTTCGCCGAGTATCAACAAGCCCTGGACGGCGCCCTGGCACCGGACGCGGTCATCGATCTCGACCGCGCGCGCAGCGACCCGCGCGGCACGGTGCTGCAGACCTGGGAGCTGTCGCTGGACGCCCTGGCCCGGCAAGGCGTGGAACAAGGGCGCGAACTGCTGTGCCTGCTGTCGTGCTTCGCGCCTGACGTACCGCTCCCAGAATCGATGCTGCTGGCATCGGCGACCCGCCAACGCCTGGAAGGCCTGCGCGCGCTGGCCACGGTCGCGCTCATCGACATCACCACCGATCAGCACATCAGAATCCACCCGGTGGTCGCCGACACCGGCCGCACCCGGTTGCTCACCACCTTCAGCGCCCGACTCCCCGACATAGGAACGGATGCGGTCAAACTCCTCCAAGCCGCCGTGGAACATCTCGACACCGAGCGTCCCGCGGACTGGCCCGCCTGGCAGAGGGTCCTCCCGCACATCCGCGCCATGCTGCACTGGCTCGCACCGCACCTTGAGGACGAAGCCCTGATCGCCCTGCTCGGCATCAGCAGACAGGCACTGGCCGCACTATGGCTCGACGGCAACAAGGAAAGCGCCGGGGGCGAGGAACTGGCCCGTGCCAGCCTGTCGGCGGCCACGTCCCTTGGAGACGAGCACCCCGAAGCGCTCGCCGCCCGGCATCTCCTGGCGGTCACCTTGTTCAGCCGAGACCGCGCCGCGGAGGCCGAGCAGATCCTGCGCACCGTCCTCGACGACCAGTCACGGGTCCTCGGCCCGACCCACCCCGACACCCTCGCGACCCGCGACCACCTGGCGGACACCGTCATGGCGCAGAACCGCTTCGGCGAAGCCGAGCAGATGTATCGCGGGCTCACCGCCGATCAGCATTCGGTGCTCGGAGCAGAACACCCCGACACACTCGCCACAGCCATCGATTTCGCCTGGTCACTCGGCATGCAAGGCAACCACCAGGAAGCCGCACGCCTATGCCGGCGCATTCTCGACATCGACCGCCGGGTATTGGGCGCCGAGCACCCTCGAACCCTGGACGCCTGGTCGGACCTGGCCCGCTGGACCGGTGAACTGGGCCGACACCCCGAAGCCGAACAGATGAGCCGCGAGGCACTCGAAGTCCACCGCCGCGTTCTCGGCGCCGAGCACCCTCTGACACTGCGCACCGGTGCCACCTTGGCACGCGCGATCGCCGCACAAGGCCGCCACAGCGAGGCCACGGCGATGCTCGGTGACCTGCTGGACGTCATGAAACGCGTCCTGGGCGACGCGCACAGCCTCACCATCGGCACCCGCGAAGAACTCAGCGAACTGACAAGCCGATCATGACCCAGCAAACCGTTCGCCACACCGACCACCCAGCGAAACACTCTGGCGGGCTCCGGAACAGCAGCCCCGGGATCAGAACGACGATCAACAGGTTCTCGAACAGGCACTAAGAGGGCGTTTGGTCCTTATATATGGAGAATTTGCAGGTTCTCGTGCGAGCTAGCCGCGGCCGGACAGAGAGATGAGAGATAGCTGTTTTCGGTG